>CAYSON010000063.1:0-10863 GCA_964432635.1 uncultured Desulfopila sp. | reverse complement strand
GGTGGTTACAGTCATGGGCCATGTCGACCACGGTAAGACCTCGATTCTTGATGCCATTCGCAAGACCGACGTTGCCCTCGGCGAGGCCGGGGGTATCACCCAACACATCGGCGCCTACCACGTGCGGGCATCATCCGGCGACGTTACCTTTGTCGATACTCCCGGACACGCTGCTTTTACCGAAATGCGGTCGCGCGGCGCTCAGGTCACCGATATCGTGATCCTGGTGGTGGCCGCCGATGACGGGGTCATGGATCAGACCCGCGAGGCGATCAATCACGCTCAGGCGGCCAACGTCCCAATCATCGTCGCCGTCAACAAGATCGACAAGGAGAATGCTGATATCGATCGTGTCAAGCGCGAGTTGTCCGATCTCAATCTGATGCCCGAGGATTGGGGTGGACAGACCATGTATTGTCAAACCTCGGCCAAAAAGAATATTGGTATCGACAACCTGCTCGACTCCATCCAGGTGCTCGCCGAGGTGCTTGAGCTGCGCGCCGATGCCACCCGCAAGGCTCGTGGGCGGGTCGTCGAGGCGCAGTTGCACAAGGGGCGTGGACCGGTGGCGACGGTGCTTATTCAGGAGGGAACTTTGCGCCTTGGGGAATACTTTGTCGTCGGCCAGTTCAGCGGCAAGGTGCGTGCCATGCTCGACGATAAGGGTCGCAAGATTAAAGAAGCCGGACCCGCCATTCCGGTCGAGGTGCAGGGCCTTTCCGGGGTACCCAGCGCCGGAGACGAGTTTGTCGTGGTTACCGATGAGAAGATGGCGCGCAGTGTGTCGCAGGTGCGAGCGCTCAAGGCCAGGGAGAGCGAGTTGGGAGCGACCAGCAAGATCTCTCTCGATCGTCTCTTCGAACAGATGAGCGAAGGCGATGTTCAAGAGTTGCGGGTGGTGTTGCGGGCCGACGTACAAGGTACCCTTGAGGCCTTCGCTAAGGCGGCGGAGGACCTTTCCACCAAGTCGATCAAGGTCAAGGTTCTGCACGAGGGCACCGGCACCATCACCGAATCAGACATCCTCCTCGCCTCGGCTTCCGATGCGATCATTATCGGCTTCAATGTGCGGCCGTCGGTCAAAGTCAAGGAGTTGGCGATCCGCGAAAACGTCGACGTGCGCAGCTACGATGTCATCTACCACGCCCTCGACGACATTCGCAAGGCAATGGTCGGTATGCTCGAGCCGACCTTCGAGGAACAGGTCATCGGTCTGGCCGAGGTGCGGGAAATTTTCAGTGTGCCAAAGGTCGGTACCATCGCCGGTTGTGCCGTGCTCGACGGCAAGATCACCCGCACCGCCAAGGTGCGAGTGGTGCGCGACGGGGTAGTTATCTTTACCGGCAGGATCGATTCCCTACGCCGATTCAAGGACGATGTGCGAGAGGTTCTTTCCGGCTTCGAATGCGGCATCGGGGTTGAAAAATTTAACGACATTAAAATTGGCGATAACCTTGAGGCCTTCGTTATGAACGAGGTCGAGGCGACACTTTAAAGCTGAGTAGAGCAGCTTGTCTGCTCAAACGAAACTTATACCCTTGCAGTATAAAGAAAGGATAACGGGAGTGGTCAAACGTATCGATCCCAAAAGAACCATCGATGAGATCGGCGTTGGTGGGAAAAGTGAACAGAAACGGTCGGGCCGGGTGGCAGAGGCGATTCGTCAGGAACTGGCGACCCTCTTTATCGCCAAGGTACAGGATCCGCGCCTGCATGGTCTCGCCATCAGCCGTGTCGAAGTCAACGATGACCTCAGCCTCGCCTGGTTGTTCTTCACTCTCCGCGGAGGTCGCGACCACGCCAAGGAGGCGGAGGAAGGATTACGTTCGGCCAAAGGGTTCCTGCGTAGTCACTTGGCGAAAACCCTCAATTTGCGCTTTACACCCGATCTTGCTTTTCGATATGATGATATAGGGGATAAAGTAGCCGGGTTGGAAGAACTGTTTCAGGAAATAGCCAATGAACGAGACTGCCGCGAGGATAATTCCTGAGGATCTCCTCAAAAATCTCCACAAGGCATCGAATGTGGTTCTGCTCACCCATTCGCATCCGGACGGAGATGCCCTTGGCTCGATCTTTGCCTGCGCCGCCATCCTTGAGGGCATCGGCAAGAAGGTTTTTTGCTTTCTCGAAGAGCCGGTTTCGCACCACTACGATTTTCTTCCCGACAAGGAGAAAGCGAGCTCCGATCTCGCGGAATACAAGAGCTTTATCGCTGAAGCCGGCCACGATATCCTCATAATCGGTCTTGATTGCGGCGACGATGATCGTCTCGGCCGGCTCAAGGCGGAATTTCTGTGCATAAAGCCGTTCGTGGTTATTGACCACCATCGCTCGCATCGCCCTTTCGGCACGGTCAGTTGGGTCGACCCCTGCCGCTCCTCCACCGGCGAGATGATTTACGAGTTGGCTCTCGCCCTGGATGCCCCGATAAGTTATAACTGTGCCTACAATCTTTACGTCGCCATCTGCACCGATAGCGGCTCCTTTCGTTATGAATGCACCACCTCTCGAACTATGCAGATCGCTGCCGAACTTCTTGACAGAGGGGTACGGCCGGAGGAAGTCGGCAGTCATCTCTACGACAAATATAGTATCGAGCGGCTCAAACTGATGGAGATGGTCTTGTCAACCATCGTTCTTTATGCCGAAAACCAAATCGCCTTTATGCACGTCACCCGTGAAATGCTCCAGGTGAGCGGCGCCACCATTCAGGATGTGGAGGGGTTTGTCGACCTGCCGCGCGCGCTCTATACGGTCAAAGTGGCGGTTCTTATCAAGGAGACCGGTAACGACGTTATTGCCGTGAGCATGAGGGCAAAAGGGCAATGCGATGTCGCCCGCGTGGCCAAAGAATTTGATGGTGGCGGCCATCGCAACGCCGCTGGGTTCCGTCTCCACGGCAAGACCGTCGACGAGGTTCGCGTCGCGGTGAGAGAGGCGCTGTGCCGGGTTTTGTCGTGATCGTCAAGATTGCCGGGGAGGCCGCTTGCCGCCGTCCAGGAGTGGTGGCGGTTCATGGTTGAAGGCGGTGTTTTTTTGGTCGACAAGCCGATGGGAATCACTTCCTTTGCCGTTGTAGCGCGGATGCGGCGCCTTCTCGGGATCAAGAAAGTCGGTCATGCCGGAACCCTTGATCCCTTCGCCACCGGCCTTCTGGTTTTGTGCGCCGGAAGATCGGCGACAAAATTGATCGACCAGTTGATGGTAGGAGAAAAGGAGTATCTCGCCACCCTGCAGCTTGGTATTGAAACGGAAACCTTGGATAGCGAGGGCGCGATCGTTCGTCAGGCACCAGTGCCGGTCTACCAAGGGGAGAGCATCGAAGCCTGCCTGGCACGATTTCGCGGCCGCCAGATGCAAACGCCTCCGGCCTATTCCGCCTTGAAACACCAAGGAAAACCACTGTATTATTACGCCCGTAAAGGTCAGGCGGTATTCAAAGAGCCGCGGCAAGTGGAAATCAGGGTGCTCGAACGAACAGACCTGGAAGAGATTTCCGCTGGTGCCGGCGCTTGTCTGTCTCTTCGCGTCGTCTGCAGTAAAGGAACTTACATCCGTGCGCTTGCCGCCGATATTGGCCGAGACCTCGGCTGCGGTGCATACCTGGCGCAATTGCGCCGGTTGCGTAGCGGCTGTTTTTCCTTGGAAAACAGTCTCAACTGGGAAGACCTCTCAGCCGATGAAGCGCTGCAGCGGTGCCTGGCCAAGATGATATCTGTCGAGGCGGCGTGTAATCTCTTGCAATAATCCCTTGAGTTGGCTAGTGTGTGGGCGACGGTAAAGATGGGGTAAAAGGCTCTTGATCTGCTCGGTTCGCCACCGCTTTGCAGGAACAAGGTGCCTCATGCCTCCAAACCCGTGCCATCGAACGCTATTGCGTTCATATTACAGATTTTGAAGTTCATTGAGGAGGAGTGTCGTGGCTCAGTCAGCAGTAAAGAAAAATGGAATCATCGAGAAATTCAAGACCCATGCAACCGATACCGGATCCTCGGAGGTGCAGATTGCCCTGCTTACCGATCGGATCGAATATCTCACCGAGCATTTCAAATTACATCAAAAGGATCATCATTCACGCCGGGGCCTGCTGAAACTTGTCGGTCAGCGTCGTAGTCTGCTTGATTATCTAAAAAAGAAAGATCTCGAGAAGTATCGCGTGATTCTCAAGGAGCTCAATCTTCGCAAGTAATGCTCTGCCAGTTGCAACTCGGTTGCGATTCAGGGTGAAGTTCTGTTTTGTCGCCTCAAACAGTTCCTTGATATGAGAACTGTTTGAGGTTTTTGTTGTTTATGGAATTCCGAAAAAGAGAGCATACGGGGCTGGTGGATAATCCGGTCGAGCACATTGGCACTGCGCCTTTCCCTGATGCCAAAAAACATCTGGAGAAATCATGTTGAAGAAAGTGGAAGCGGAAATCGGCGGGAAGATCATCACCATCGAGACAGGAAAAATTGCCAAGCAGGCATCAGGGTCGGTGGTTGTTCGCTGCGGCGACACCATGGTACTGATTACCGCCGTGGGAGCCACGGAGAATAACAAAGATGCCGGCTTTCTCCCTCTGACCATCGAATATCAGGAAAAAATGGCTTCTGTAGGCCGCATTCCCGGTAACTATTTTCGTCGCGAAATAGGTCGCCCCAGCGATAACGAGGTGTTGACCTGCAGGATCATTGACCGACCTTTGCGGCCCCTTTTTGCCGAAGGGTATTCTGCCGAGACCCAGGTCATAGCTACCGTCCTTTCCGCCGACCAAGAGGTGCAACCCGATGTCTTGGCGCTGACCGGAGCCTCTTGCGCCCTAACGCTTTCCGATATTCCCTTCAATGGGCCGGTGGCAGGTGGGCGCGTCGGCTATATTGATGGCCGTTATGTGCTCAACCCTTCAATTTCTGAGTTGAAGAAATCGAGTATGGAAATTGTCGTCGCTGTCACCCGAGGTGCTGTGGTAATGGTCGAGGGCAAGGCCGATGAATTAAGTGAGGACGAAGTGCTCGGCGGTATCTTCTATGCCTTCGAACATCTGCAACCGCTCATTGACATCCAGGAGCAATTGAAGAAAACCACAGGTAAAGTGAAGCGGACGGTTGCGGTTGCGACGATCGATGAGGACCTGCGAGTCAAGGTTCGTTCCATTGCCGCCACCGGAATGGAAAAAATCTTCGCTACTGCCGACAAGATGGAGCGGTCCCTTATGTCCGATCAATTGAAGGCTGAGGTCATGGTCGCACTTGATCCGGATGGGGAACGCAAGGCCGAGATCAGCAAACTGCTCTCTGCCTTCAAAAAATCCTATATGCGCGAAAAAATCGTCAGCAGTAATATTCGTATCGGCGGCCGGAAATTCGACGAAGTACGCGACATTTCTTGCGAGACCGGATATCTGCCTCGCACCCACGGATCTGCCCTGTTCACCCGTGGCGAAACACAAGCCCTGGTATCGACGACTCTTGGCAGCGAGCGCGACAAACAGCGGGTGGAAACTCTGCACGGCGAGGTAATCAATCGTTTCATGTTGCACTACAATTTTCCGCCCTATTCGGTGGGCGAGGTGCGCGGCTTACGCGGGCCCTCCCGACGCGATATTGGTCATGGTACTTTGGCCACCCGCGGACTTGAGGCGGTGTTGCCGGCGGAAGAGGATTTTCCCTACTCGATTCGCGTTGTTTCCGAGGTGCTCGAGTCGAACGGTTCCTCGTCCATGGCCACCGTCTGTGGCGGTAGCATGGCCATGATGGACGCCGGTGTCCCCTTGAAGAGCCCAGTTTCCGGGATCGCCATGGGGTTGATCAAGGAGGGCGACAATGTCGTCATCCTCTCCGATATCCTTGGTGACGAGGACCACCTCGGCGACATGGACTTCAAGGTGGTTGGCACCGCCGTTGGTATTACTTCCCTGCAAATGGACATCAAGATCGACGGTGTTGACCGGCAGATTATGGGCAAGGCCTTGGGCCAAGCCAAGGCGGGGCGTATTCACATCCTCGGGGAGATGGAAAAGAGCATCTCCAAGTCCCGTGAGGAGGTTCCCGAACATGCCCCTAAATATATGGTACACAAGATCAATCCTGAGAAAATCCGTGATATCATTGGCCCGGGTGGCAAGATCATCAAGGAACTCTCCGCCGAATTTGATGCCAAGATCGAGGTCGATGACTCCGGGCTGGTGAAGATGTTCGCCCTATCCGGGGATTTGGCCGACGCCTTACTGCAAAAGGTCAAGGCCATTACCGCCGAGGCGGAGATCGGTGCCGTTTATCGGGGAACGGTGAAAACCATCAAAGATTTTGGAGCCTTTGTTGAAATTCTTCCCGGCACTGACGGGCTAGTCCATATTTCTGAGTTGGATGTCAAGCGGGTTGCCAAGGTCACCGATGTGGTCAAGGAAGGCGACGTCATCGACGTCAAGGTACTCGATGTCGACAATCGTGGCCGGATCCGTCTTAGCCGCAAGGCCTTGATGGAAGAATAGAGCTGATTCCTCATCACGTGGTTAAATCTGAGCCGACTCTTTTCATAGGAGTCGGCTTTTTTTTCATTTTTTTTCACGACATGAAATTTTCCGTCCTCGGCAGTGGCAGTAAGGGTAACTCCGTCTACATCGAAGGAAGCGACAGCGCCATTCTCATCGATGCCGGCTTTTCCGGCAAGGAGTTACAGGCACGACTAGAGTGCATTGGCCGCAGTCTTGACCATGTCGACGGCATTTTTCTCACCCACGAGCACGACGACCATATAAGCGGAGCCGGGGTTGTCTCAAGAAAACGAAAGATACCTTTGTTCGCAAATCTCGGCACTTTTTTGGGAGCAGAAAGACGCATCGGCCGGCCGCACGCCTTCATGGAGTTCGTCACTGGCGAGGCAGTAGCGTACAATGGCTTGGTCATCCGCTCCTTTCGCGTCTCCCACGACACCACTGATCCTGTGGGGTTCGTGATCAGCGACGGCCGTCATCGGCTTGGTTATTGCACCGATACCGGCAAGGTCACCCATCTCATGCTACAACGTCTACAGGGCTGCGAGGCAATCATCATCGAGTTCAATCATAATCTTCATATGCTGCGTAATGGTCCTTATCCCTTGCCGTTGCAGCAGCGGGTCCGCTCAGTTACCGGCCATCTCAGCAACGAGCAGGGGGCGGCTTGTCTTGCAGAACTGCTCAACCCGCAGGTACAGATTGCCGTTCTTGCTCATTTGAGTGAAACCAACAACACCCCAGAGTTTGCCTACAGCGCAGCCATGGCGGCAGTCGACAACTGGGGGGACACCGTCTTGCAGATCGTCGGGCAGCATCATCCCCTCCCCCTCTGTCAGCTTCATGGCACCGTTATCTGACGCCGAAAAGCCTTATTTTTTTGGAAGGTGAATACGCTGATCCTTTGGCTTATCGGGGTTCGCTTTGTAGAGCACAAAGACCTTGCCGATAAGTTGCACCACCGTGCTGTCACTGGCTTCGGCGATGAGCGTTGGTGTTTCATGTCTCTCCAATCCGCTGTTGTTGCCGATCTTGACCTTGATCAGCTCGTGATGCTCGAGTTCCTTTTTCACCGTGGCAATAATAGCCGGGCTAATGCCCTCTTTGCCGATTTGCACCAGTGGGTTGAGTGGGTGCGCCAAAGCCTTGAGAACTTGCTTTTGTCGGGTAGTGAGTGATTGTGGGGCTGTTTCGGCCATAATGTATTTCCTTTTGCGGGTAAAATGATGAAGGTCGAGAGTATGCTTTGTCGGGAGGTCACTGCATCCCCGACGAGGGCAGATTTCGTGTGATTCTGGCTATCCCTTGCTGTGGCAGAGGGGAAAAAGAGGGAGGATGGTGGCTCAAGAGAGGCGTTTTCAAACGAGGTGTTCGCGAGAAGTACGCGAAGTTGCTTCACCGAGGACGACGAACAGGCAGCGAGGGGTAAACTGCTTCCTTTGTTGAAACGAGGAGAGACCTTCGCTAGTATATGACAATCTCTGGGGAAGTCAGGCCTTTTTCAGTTTGAGGACATCGCCTGGAAAGATTGTATCGGATTTGAGGTTGTTCCATTTCTTGATCTCATTGGTCGAGGCGTTGACCTTAAGTGAAATGGTATACAGGGTGTCACCATTTTGGACATTATAAGAAGCGAACGCCTCGCCACCGCGCACTTCGGTGATATGCGTCTTACGTTTATCCGCTTTCAATACCAGTTTGGACGTCCGCTCAGGACCAACGGCCTTTCCTGCCGGGGAGGGTTCGAACTGGGCAATGGTGGCCAGCGTATCCTGCCGATTGGGATACATTGCCAGCTGTGCCCCGACTTTGAGGGAGCTGACATTCTTGAGGTCGTTCCAGCTCATAACAAGTTCAGGCGACACGTTGTAAAGCTTGGCGATCCTCGAGATGGTTTCTCCGGCTTTTACCTGATGCATCACCACATTGCTTCCACTGGTCGCCCGGGTCTTGGCGACATTTTCCGGGAGTAATTGATAGGAAACAACACTGTAGGGAATTCTCAGGTTTTGACCGTTGGTAAGCGCTGCAGTGCGCAGATTATTAGCCTTGAGCAAGGTGGTATTATTGACGTCGTATTTGGCGCAGATGGAGGCCAGGGTGTCGCCCTTGCGTATTTTGTGGGTTTTATAGCTGGTGTTGACTGCGGCATGCAAACGCGACATGTTTTTCATGGCCAGAGCGGCGGTATTGAACGGTACCTTGACCTGGTATTCGGTGCTGTTGGGCGGAGTCTTGTCCTGTCGCAGTTCCGGGTTGAGTTGCTTGATCCTCTCCTTTGGAGTGTTGGTAAGAAGGCCGATGGCGTCAAGACCAAGCCCAGGTGGTGTCCTAAGAAGGTCAACTTTAGGTGGAGAGAAGGGTTGTAGATCGGTAAAACCAAATTTTTGAGGATTTTTAGCAATGATCAGAGTAGCAATCAATTTGGGAACATAGCGCTTGGTTTCAAGCGCCAGGTAATCCTGTTCGGCGAGATCCCAAAAGGTATTAACCTTGAATTTATTCAAGCCATTACGTACCTTCCCGGGGCCTCCGTTGTAGGCGGCCACGGCCAGATGCCAATCGCCGAACTCCTTGTAGAGGTCGGAAAGAAAAGCGACCGCAGCCTGGGTCGATTTCTCTGGGTCGCGGCGCTCGTCGATATACGGATTAATAGTGAGATTGTATTGCAGTCCGGTGGGCTCCATGAACTGCCAAAGGCCAACGGCCATGGAGCGTGAACAGGCAAAGGGATTGTAGCCGCTCTCGATCATTGCTAGGTAGACGAGATCGCGGGGCAGACCGGCTTCAGCCAGAGCCGCTTCCATCATAGGGGCGTAGATGGCAGCGCGACGTAACCACATGGCGAACTGATCGCGAAAACGGTTTTGGAAAAAATCGAGGTACATCTTGACCTGATTGTTGAGGACCACGGGGAAATCGAAGGTCGCATCTATAGTCGGGTCAAAACTCATGGGCAGATAGGGGCCATTCCACATGCCCGTTAGGCCAAGGGCGTTCAGCTCCTGGTCGAGGCACATTTCCGGTTCGGAACTTTGCAGATCTTGATCAGTTTCGTCGTTCAGGGCGGTTTCTTCAACCCCAGAAGAGACGTTTCGTGCAGAGCCACCGAAATGGGTGGGGTTGGCGCAGCCAGAAAGAATTACAAGTGAAGAGAAGAGAAGCAAGGTGATAACAATCGTATGGTAGGGTCGTGTCATTCGCCAGTCCGGTTGTTGTCAGCAAGGTATCGGCCCAAGAAAAAGACCGTCTTTGCATACATTCGTGAGTTGAGATATCTCCGATAACCTTGTAGACTCAAAGCCGCCGGACGACATCCATAATCGACGATTATAAGAACCGAACTCTTCGGCAAATGCAAGTATTAACGTCCAACTGACCGTCGAGGTTGCGTTTTTTATCCTTCTATTCCGCGTTTTCACTCGCTTTTTGATAATAATGATGAAAAGGTTCGTTCTCCTGGTAGTAGCGCTGAGCCTCGTTGCCGCTATGGCTGTGCTCACATGGGTTTATTGGATGGTCGTCGTCGAACCGGGGGAGGAGATTCGCCAAGAGAATATCCGCACCATTCTCGGCAAGGAAAGCCAGGTCTTTTATAATGATGGGGTTTCCAAGCTCGGGGTCTTCTTTGACACCGCCCACCGTCAGTACGTTATTTTTGAGGAGATTCCTAAGGACTTCGTCAATGCCCTGGTGGCCTCGGAGGATGAACGGTTTTTCTCGCATTTCGGCTTTGACCCAATGGGTATCGCTCGTGCCATGGTTCGCAACGTTCAGGCCGGCAAGATCGTTCAGGGAGGCTCCACCCTGACCCAACAAACCGCCAAGAATCTCTTCAAAAGGGAGGACCGTTCCCTTCAGTCCAAGCTCAAAGAGCTGTTGTTTGCCCTGCGACTCGAATATCATTATCCGAAGGAAAAAATATTTGAATTTTACGCAAACCAATTTTACGTCAGTGGCAACGGCCATGGACTAGGGATTGCAGCTAGGTATTACTTCGATAAGACTCCGCAAGAGTTGACCATGGTCGAATGCGCTTTTATCGCCGGCAGCGTCAAACGCCCCAACTTCTACAACCCCTTTCTCAAGAAGTCGCCACAAGCAGTCAACTTAGCCAAATCGCGCGGCAAGGAGCGCTTACAGTATGTTCTTGCCAAGATGCGGGAGCTGGGGATGATCAGCGAGGAAAAACAGCGACAAGCTCTCGCCGAGGAACTCACTTTCTTGCAAGGGAAAGTCGGTTATTCACTTGATTATGTTATGGAAATGGTGCGTGATGCTCTCGCCTCGACGGAAGTCGTGGCCGCTCTGGAGAGTCAAGAAGTAACCAACATCGCCACTGCCGGGTTACGTATCGTTACCACCGTCGACCGCGACCTGCAGGAAC
>CAYSON010000062.1:0-10910 GCA_964432635.1 uncultured Desulfopila sp. | reverse complement strand
CAACCCCACTGGCCGCTTCGTCATCGGCGGCCCGGTATGCGATTGCGGCGTTACCGGACGGAAGATCATCGTCGATACATACGGCGGCAAAGGCTCCCATGGCGGTGGAGCCTTTTCCGGAAAGGATCCCTCCAAGGTCGATCGGTCCAGCTCCTACTACGGCCGATATGTTGCCAAGAATCTCGTCGCTGCCGGAATCGCCAGCGAGATCGAAGTACAGATCGCCTACGCCATTGGCATTTCGCAGCCGGTTTCGATCAATGTCAATAGTTTCGGCACCGGCAAGATCCCCGACAGCGACATCAAAAGACTCATAGCCACCCATTTCGACTTGCGCCCCAAGGCGATTATTCAGCAGCTCAATCTCCTCCGCCCCATCTATTTGGAAACAGCCGCCTACGGTCACTTCGGACGAGAGCTTCCCAATTTTACCTGGGAAAAAACCGACAAGGCCGCCTTGCTTCGTGAGGCTGCCAAGCTTAAATAAGTAAAATAACTCTACGTGCAAAGCTGGTGTCCCTACACAGCTCACCGGCTTGCACCTGCCGATTTTCATCAATGTTTACTAAGGAAGTGTTGCAATGACCACTACGTTTACCGACTTCAAGGTTGCTGATCTCTCCCTCGCCGAATGGGGTCGCAAAGAAATTGCCATCGCCGAAACGGAAATGCCCGGTTTGATGGCCCTTCGCCAAGAGTATCGCGACAAGTTACCGCTCAAAGGAGCCCGGATCGCCGGCTGCTTGCACATGACCATTCAGACCGCTGTACTCATGGAGACATTGGTCGAGCTTGGCGCACAATTGCGCTGGTCGAGCTGCAATATCTTCTCTACCCAGGACCATGCAGCTGCCGCCGTTGCCGCTGCAGGCATTCCCACCTTTGCCTGGAAAGGTGAAAGTGAGGAAGAGTTCTGGTGGTGCATCGACCAGACGATTTTCGGGCCAGACGGCTGGCGCCCGAACATGATCCTTGATGACGGCGGAGATCTCACCTTGATTCTCCACCAGAAATATCAGCAAGAACTACCCAACATCCGCGGCATCAGCGAGGAGACCACCACCGGAGTGCACCGTCTCAACGAGATGGCCAAGGCCGGGAGTCTTGCTTGCCCAGCCATAAACGTCAACGATTCAGTAACCAAATCAAAATTTGACAATCTCTACGGATGTCGCGAATCGCTTATCGATGGCATAAAACGCGCCACCGACGTGATGATCGCCGGTAAAAATGCGGTGGTCGTCGGCTATGGTGACGTCGGCAAAGGCTGCGCCCAAGCCCTACGGGGCATGGGAGCTACGGTCTATGTGACCGAAATCGATCCCATTTGTGCCCTACAAGCGGCTATGGAAGGTTACCGCGTGGTAACCATGGAAGATGTTGCCGCCATCGGCAATATTTTCGTCACCTGTACCGGCAATCTTCGCGTGATCAGTCGAGCCCATATGGAGAAGATGCCGAACCAAGCCATTGTCTGCAATATCGGCCATTTCGATTCGGAAATAGATATTGCCGGTATTCGCGATCTCCCCTGGGATAATATCAAGCCGCAAGTCGATCACGTGATTTTTCCCGACGGCAAACGTATCATCGTCCTGGCGGAAGGGCGATTGGTCAATCTCGGTTGCGCCACCGGGCATCCGAGCTTTGTCATGAGCAATTCTTTTTCCAACCAAGTGCTGGCTCAAATTGAGCTTTGGCAACACAGTGAACGTTATGAGAACAAGGTGTATTTTTTGCCCAAGCACCTTGATGAAATGGTGGCGAAGATGCACCTCAAGAAGATTGGTGCATGCCTCACCCAACTCACAGAAGAACAGGCCGAGTATATCGGGGTAGAGATCAATGGTCCCTTCAAGCCTGAGTACTATCGTTACTGATAGTTTCTGAATTGCCTTGAGCCTGAAGCGGCGAAGTGGTATGCGCTGCTTCAGGTTTGCTCACTCCCCCCCTCCAGATCTACAAACACGACCGCACCTCATCGTTTCTCATAGGATCCTTGCACCCCTGGAGGTTTCCCCTGTTGCCCCGGACCAAACTCCCTATTGCCGCTGCGGATCCTTTCTCCATGGGTAGTTCAAACCGTCCAAATCGAAAGAAAACATTACATATTGAGGACTTAGGTTTTTTTACCGCGACTGGTTGTTGAAATTTCCTCCTACAGTTTGGGGTGGAGGAAGTTTCTTGACGAAATCCATTCGTAAAACACGACAAGATCTGCCAAGGTTCTCAAGATGGGAAGGTGAATCTCCAGTCGGCATAAAAAAAGCGTGAGAGCAAACCGCCCTCACGCTGAGACATCGGAAAGTACTGTTTGGTTGGAAAGATCTCTACTCCCCTTTACCTTCCTCGTTTTGAATGCGAGAAGGGATCCCGTACATCGTCGTCGATCCAGAGGACCAGAAGGCCAAACGACATTCTCGTACCATTTCATTGCAAACATTTTTCATGTCGCGCGGTTTGGTATCGGGATCGCAGGCATAAAAGTCCTTGATGTACAGTTGCGGCTTCGGAGACTTAAGAGCTTTATCCTCAATAGCTTTTTTGAGATCTTCTTTACTGAGGGCCATAATTTGACTCCATAGGTTGGGTTGCGGAGGAAAGCATAAAGGGCTGGACGGCAAATGCCATCCAGCCCCCGGCGATCCCTGCTTCAATTACTTTATATGGCTGGTGAACTTGAATTGCGTTGTTGTTCTCCAGGTATCGTACGCTAAACGATAATCATCGATGCTCTTCTCGGTGAAGGGAATATCACACTTCTCGAAGAACTTCTCCAAGCCGATTCTCTCTGCCCATTCGCCAATACGCTCATACTTTTGAGCATCAGCGGCGTAGGCCACGAGGATCTTCTTCACCGCAGCCACCGTTTCCGGCCAACGCGGGGTGGTGTTGGGGAGGAAGGGGATGACCAGCTTGGAGAATTTCGGAGCACTGATTCTGTTGGAGACCTTGCCACCAACGAGAATGGCGATACCGTCACCTTCCGGATCGGCCAGCGGCATGGCCGGACACATGGTGTAGCAGTTACCGCAGAACATACAGCGTTCAACGGTGACCTTGACCGTTTTAATCTCCTTACCATTTACTTCCGCTTTGGCGGGCTTGACTGCGCCGAGCGGGCAGGAGGCGATGGCCAGGGGCAGCTCGCAAACACCAGTGATACGATTATGGTCGATCATCGGCGGCTTACGATGGATACCGAGAATGGCGATGTCGGAGGCATGCACCGCGCCGCACATGTTGAGACAACAGGCGAGGGCAATACGTACCTGGGCTGGGAGAGTCATCGAGGTGAAGTAATCGAACAGTTCATCCATAACCGCTTTGACCACGCCTGAAGCATCGGTGGCCGGAGTGTGGCAATGCACCCACCCCTGAGTATGGACGATATTGGTCACGCCGGCACCGGTACCACCGACCGGAAATTTATTGCCGCGACTGGCCAAGGTGTCGAGGAGCGGCTGCACCTTGGCGCGGGAGTCAACCATAAACTCGAGGTTGTTACGGGTGGTGAAACGAAGGAAGCCATCACAATGCTTGTCGGCGATATCACAGACTTCGCGAATATATTCAACAGAAACCAAACGGGCGGTACCGACACGCACTGAATAGACCTCGTCACCGGTCTCGGATTTATGCATCAACACGCCGGGCTGAATGATCTCGTGCCACAACCACTTGCCCTTGTTGGCCTTGATGACCGGCGGAAAGAACTGTTCATAGTAGGGGGGGCCAAGATCAGAGATGCGACCGTCCATTGGCTTGTCTGGATTGTAACCCATGGTAAATCTCCTTATATATGTTTCAAAATCAATTGTTAGCTCAAATTGCAAGCCGCATCAGGCCTTGTGCGCGGCGCGGAATTCGTCGATGTCGCGTTCAAAACCGCCCTCAACCTCTTCTTCTTTCCAGAAGATGTACGGATTGCTGCGGGGTTCCTTGACATGCTGCGGAATGGCCTCGATACCCATGACCGAGAGGAAGGTCGGCAGGCCGACACGCTGCATGGTTTCACCGACACGCTCGCGATTCTTGCCGACTTCCATCCACCAGTCCCAAACCTTTTCAATGAATTCGACCAGTTCCTCGAACTCATTGTCCTTGGACATGGGGATAAAGGGCAGGATCAGGGTCGAGAACTGGGCACCATCGAGAATCGGGGCCTTGGCGCCGACACAGACCGAGGCGCCTTTGTCAAGGCCAGGACGAAGGGCGCGCGGCATGACGTTGATGCAGTGCATGCAGCGGGTACACTCTTTATCGTCGATCTTCAATTCGCCGCCTTCCATCCACATACATTTGGTCGGACAAAGGTTGATGACTTCTTTCGTGAGGTCGAACTTGCCCCAGTCTTTTCCGGAGTGGGCGCCGCCGTTGGCCGGGTAGTTACCAGCGACGTATTCCTTGACCGCCGCCTGGTCGATGCGGATGTTGTCGCGCCAGGTACCAATAACGGATATATCGGAACGGGCGATGGCAGCAACACAGTCATTTGCACAACCGGAAAACTTAAACTTGAACTTATAGGGGAAGGCAGGACGATGGATCTCGTCCTGATATTTGAGAGTCAGTGTATGACATGCTTCTTCGGTGTCATAGCACGACCATTCGCAGCGGGACTGGCCAATGCAGTTGGCGGGAGTACGCAGGTTGGAACCGGAGCCGCCGAGATCCTGGCCCATGTCATGGGTCAAATCCCAGAAGAAGGGCTCAAGATTTTCAGTACGGGTGCCAAGGAGGATGATGTCACCGGTGGAACCATGGAAGTTGGTCATGCCGGAGCCGTATTTTTCCCACAAGGTCATCAATTGACGGAGGTTGGCGGTGCTATAATATTTGGAAGCCGGTTGAGCGACGCGGATGGTATGAAAGTGCTCTACCCCCGGAAACAACTCGGGGACGTCGGCATAACGACCGACGATACCACCACCGTATCCGAAAACACCGACAATGCCGCCATGTTTCCAATGGGTGATCCTGTCCTTGTAGGACAGTTCCAGGATACCAAGAATATCCCAACACTCAGGCTTGGTCTCCGCCTGGCGCTTAATGTCGGTCACGAAGCTTGGCCACGGGCCACTCTCCAGTTGGTCCAACAAGGGCGTCTCACGTTTTGCCATGATTTCCTCCTTTAAATTGCTGTTTATACTACAACCTTAACCAAACTCGTTACAGAAAACCGGATAAAGCACTCGGCTTATCTTATCGCATCGTAATCATCGCCCCATTTTCCTGACGCACAATAGCCACATCATCAGATAGCGAAACAAGATTAAGAAGTTATGAATCAGGGGGAGAACATAGCGGTGCGAGATGATTTTGTCAACAAAAAACAATGGCGCAAGAACGACCCAAATGAACCCTTATTCAGTCGCACTGAGCTCCATAATTGTTTACCTAATTATTTGTTTTAAGAAAATATTTTTGAAAACATCGTCGGCCTTGTCTGGTTGCCTGAGCGCCTCGAGAAACCCCCCTGCCAGGACCTTGCCCAATTGAACTCCCTCCTGATCGAAAGAGTTGACGTTCCAGGCGAATCCCTGAAAAACAATTTTCGCTTCATAAATGGCGAGAAGCGCGCCGAGAGTCCGCGCAGTGGCTTTCTCGGCGAGCAGCAGACAGGAGGGACGATTGCCCGGAAATGCCTTATTGGGGTTGTCGGAAGGGCGACCGACCGCCAGGGCGATACACTGGGCAAAGAGGTTGGCGAGCAGCTTCTGTTGCGATGTCGTCCCTTCGACGAGCTCATCGCTGCGTCGTTGTGACCAGCGAAACCCGATAAATTCGGCAGGAACCACCTCTGTACCCTGGTGCAGCAGCTGATAGAAGGCATGCTGTCCGTTGGTTCCCGGCTCCCCCCATATCACCGGTCCGGTCTTGACCGAAACTGGCCGCCCGTGCCGGTCAACTGATTTGCCATTGCTCTCCATGTCACACTGCTGAAGATGGGCGGTGAAACGATGCAGGGCTTGACTGTACGGCAGGATTGCCAAGGTTGAATGGCCAAGGATATTGTGGTTCCAGATCCCCAGAAGGGCCAACAGCAGGGGTAGGTTGTCGCAGATCTGGGTCTGCTCTGCCTGGCTGTCAACCGCCGCTGCCCCCTCGAGGAACTCGAGCACCGCCGAAAAACCCAGAGCAAAGCCGAGAACAACCGCCCCGACCATCGAGGTGACGCTGTATCTGCCGCCGATATAATCGAAGATATAAAAACTTCGCAGATAGTTGCGGGAATCGTCCATGGGACTTCCCTTGCCGGTTACCGCCAGACAATGCTTTGCAGGATCAAGGCCGGCTCGCTGCAAGGCATTCCGCGCCAGGGTTTCGTTGGTGAGGGTCTCCAGGGTCGAGCCGCTTTTGGAAACAATAGTGATCAGGGTGGTGGCGAGATTGACTTCTGCCAAGACCCTGGCGGCATCGTCTGGATCAACATTGGCAATAAAGTGCACCTTACGCTCGGGAAGAGCAAAACCACGCATGGCCTCAAACATGGCCCGCGGCCCGAGATCGGAGCCGCCGATGCCGATATGGACCATGGTATCAAAGGCCTGTCCCTGCGCATTAACCACTGTTCCATTGTCAAGATCGGCAAGGAAAGCGCGCAATTTTTCTAGCTCCTGACGTGCCTCTTCGGTGGCCTCTGGCGCCGCCGGCAGAGGAGCGAAGACATCGCGGCAAGCGGTGTGCAAGACTTGCCGATGTTCTGATGGAAAACCCTTGATGCGATTGAGCACCGCCCCTCGACGCATGGAACGGAATTGCGTCACCAGTTCCAGCTCATCGGCCAAGGCCTGCAGCCCGGCGATAACCTCGACATCGACTCGCTCGGTGGCATAGAAAAGTCGCCACTCTTCCAAGGAACAGGAAAACTGCTTCCAGCGCTGCTCGTCTTGCAGCACCCCTGGGCTGGTGAGGTCACAGGGCCGTCGCCCCAACCGAATCAACTCGCGAAAGGCCTCGGACTCGGCCAATCCTTTGTAGTTACGGTCCATCAAATACCTCCAGAGCAAGCCTCCGCCGCCAGGTGGCGCAAGGTGGCGATGGTGTCTCTATAGTTACTGCTGCCAAACACCGCCGAGCCAGCTACAAAGACATTGGCACCAGCGGCGGCGATGGAGGATATGGTATCAAGTGCCACCCCGCCATCGACTTCGATGTCGAGTTTTTTCTCCCCCTCGGCCGCGAGACGCCTCAGCCTGCGGATCTTGTCCAGGGTAGAAGGGAGAAAACGCTGCCCGCCAAAACCCGGGTTGACCGACATCAACATCACCAGGTCGATATCGTCGAGGATATAATCAAGGCTCGACAAGGAGGTGGCCGGATTGAGCACCACGCCCGGTCGTTTGCCGAGTTCCTTGATTCTGGCAATGGTCCGCTGCAAGTGGGGGCAGGCCTCGACATGCACGGTGATCCAATCGGCTCCGGCGGTGGCGAAGTCCTCCAGATAGCGATCGGCATCGGAGATCATCAGATGAACATCAAGCGGCTTTGCAGTTATCTGGCGCACCGCTTTGACCACCAACGGGCCAATAGTGATATTCGGAACGAAGTGCCCATCCATGACATCTATGTGGATACAATCAGCACCCGCCTTTTCGACCGCAATGATTTCTTCGCCCAATCGACAAAAATTTGCCGACAATATCGACGGCGCCAGCTGCATCACGTTCATAGTCTCCTCACCACACCCTCAAATAATTGTCAACGATCGACGTTCAATGGCCATCCGCTGCGCGTTTTCGCACGCGATCTCCTGCCAACACCTCAACATGTCCGTCGAGTTCGAGTACCAGCAGCAACTGGTTCAATCGGGCCGGGGCGAGAGTACTTGTGGCCAGTAGCGTTTCTCGAGCCTGTGGATAGGTGTCGATCAGGCTGAGCAACCGAGCAGCATCGGGTTCAAGTTCGGGCTCGGCATGGTGTGTTGTGGTTTCGCGTCGACTTTCGCCGACCTTCACCGCTCCTCCCATCTCCTCAACGATATCACTCACGCCCTGCACCAGTTTTGCCCCTTGCTTGAGCAGCCAGTGAGCTCCCTCGCTTTTGCAGGAATCGATATGACCGGGCACGGCAAAGACTTCTCGACCACAATCGAGGGCAATCTGCGCGGTGATCAACGACCCGGAACGTTTGGCCGCCTCGACCACCACCACCCCCCCGCTCATCCCGGCGATAATGCGATTGCGCGCCGGAAAGCGGAATCCCTCCGGCTGGGTCCCGAGTGGATACTCGCTGAGCAGGACACCGTTATCGCGAATCTTGTCAAAAAGGGGCCGATTAAGGCGTGGATAGACAATATCAATACCGCAGCCGAGTACGGCTGCGGTGGCACCGCCACCGTGCAGCGCGCCGGCATGGGCCTGGGCATCTATTCCCAGAGCCAGACCTGAGACCACGGTGAAACCGGCGGCGGCCAATTGTTCGCCGAGGGTGAAGGCCACCTTGCGGCCGTAGCCAGTGGCCGCCCGGGAACCGACCACCGCCACAGCCACAGCTTTCAGCAGGTCGCGTCGCCCCATCCCGAACAGCACCGGAGGCGGGTCCGGCAACCGCCGCAGCAGCGGCGGGTAGTCGTCATCGGAAAAAACAAGGGCAAAGCCGCCGATAGACGTCAAGCGGTGCAATTCAGCCCTAGCCTGCTGATGATAATCTACCCCAGAAAAGAGGCCGGCAAGGTGACAGTCCCGCACCCCGGCTATCCGCTGCAGTTCGTCTCTTGGCGCACCAAACACCCGCTGCGGCGTTTCTAATCGATCAAGCAACCGCCAATAGCTGGAGACTCCAAGTCCCGGCACCAGGCTGAGTGCTATCCAATCGACGAGTGTCTCCCCCATTCCTCCACCTTGTGGACGGCAATCATCCATGCTGCATCAATCTTGCACGATGCGACCGACCCGTCCCTGAGATTGATACCCTCTGCACAGCTAAGCCTCTTCAGGTTATCAACGATCGGTCATGAAGACTTTTAATTCTTCGACCCGAGAGGGATGCTTAAGCTTCATGATCGCCTGCGCCTCAATTTGGCGTATGCGCTCACGAGTCACGGCGAAGCATTTGCCAACCTCTTCAAGGGTGTGATCACAGTCGACATCAATCCCGTAGCGCAGACGCAGTACTTTGGCCTCGCGCGGGGAAAGCGATGACATCACCTGACTGAGGCACTTGCGCAAGCTGGCCACCATCGAGATCTGGTCCGGCCCGAGCTTTTCTTTATCCTCAATGAAATCGCCAAGAAAGGTCTCTCCATCATCGCCCACCGGGGTATCAAGGGAAATGGCGTCTTTTGCGATCTTCAGCGCTGATTTGACCTTCCCCACCTCGGTACCCAGATGTTCGGCCATCTCCTCGGGGGTCGGCTCGCGGTGTTCTTCAAGGAGGAAATCTCTGGAGACCCGGAGCAGCCGGTTGATGGTCTCGATCATGTGCACCGGCAAGCGAATGGTCCGGCCCTGATCGGCAATACCGCGGGTTATCGCCTGACGGATCCACCACGTGGCGTAGGTGCTGAACTTGTAGCCGCGGTGATAGTCGAACTTCTCCACCGCCTTCATCAACCCGATATTGCCTTCCTGAATGAGATCAGAGAACTGCAGACCACGGTTGACGAATTTTTTCGAGACCGAAATAACCAGGCGGAGATTGGCTCGCACCAGGCCTTCCTTCGCCCTTTTATAGGTCTCCCAGCCCTGGTCGATCTGTTGCTGCCCGTGCTGCAGCTGCTGCTGAGTCACCCCCGATTCGGCGAGCATCCGTCGGTCGACCTGCCGCAGCAGGGCTTCCTGCACATCTGCCGACACCCCTGCTAGGCCCTCACCTTGCTGCTGCATAACCTCGACCAGGACTTTGCGAAACCGCTTCGACAGTTCGTGTAACCCGTCCGCCATGGCCTTGATGCACTCAACACAGATAAATTTTTCCGCAAACAACAAGGCGATTTCGTCTCCCACCTGCACTATATCCTTATGCAAGGCCAGCGCCTGATCGTCTTCTTCCGGCAACTGCAGATAGGCAACCAACAACCCTTCCCGTTTCTGGTTGAGGATGATCGCCTGTTCCACCCGGGTAAGAAAGTCACGACTCTCGCACCTGACGGCGCTCGGTTTGTTGTCGACAATACCTCCGAGAATCTGACAGATTTTCTCGTTGTTTTCTTCTAGCCCACGAACCACCTCACGCAAGGCGGGGATGGCCAGCGGCACCTTGAGCACGGTATTCTGCACCTGCTGTTTGCCGGCCTCCATGGTTCTCGCCAGTGCCAGTTCCTCCTCGTGGGTGAGCAGGGTAAGCGCCCCCATCTCCCGCAAGTAAATGTTCATGGGATCGATGGAGCCGCCGGACTTTGACAAACTTTCCTGATCCTCAGCGGAACGTGCCGCCTTGCGGCGATCACGCTTGCGGCGATCGCTTATACTGCTGCTGCGTCGTTCCTGATCGGCGGCACTTCTTCGCTCATCGCTCAGATCGTGAGGCTCAATTGATACCACATCGTCTTCGGCAAGACCGTCACAGAACTCCTCAGAGAAACCAAAAGGCGATGATTCGTCGCGCAGGTCATATTCTCGCACCACCTCCTCGGCCGCTCTGACACCTTCATCTTCGTGTTCCACCACAGCCATGCACCTCTCCTCAGTTTCCGCATGCGGTAAAGTCGTCGCAACGTCCGCGAGTTATCCCCTTGACCGATCTACTCATCGGGCTTCCAGCAACTCTCTTCACTCAAACGAAACAAATCGAAATGTCAAGGATTTTCCTTTCCCCGGGCTAAATTTGTCGTATCTTCCCGACACCTTGTCACCCATCAGCTGGCGGTGCCGAGCACTCTTTTGTCCAGTTCGCCCTTTTCCGCCAACAACACCTCAAGAAGCCTGAGGTCCCCGGCCTTCTCCGCTTCTTGCAGACGCCGCAAT
>CAYSON010000061.1:0-10943 GCA_964432635.1 uncultured Desulfopila sp. | reverse complement strand
GCTTGAGCATCGACTCGTCACCGAGGTGGGCGCTCAGGTGGTAGTAGGCGAGCTTGGTCTGCCAGCGGCCCACTCCGTAGACCAGCGGCAGGCCGAAGCGGAGCAGCCGTGTTTCGTGTAAAGCGCGTTCAATGCGGCGCCCCATATCCATGAACCGCCAGCCAAGACCTCGCGTCATGCCCTCCATGGCCAAGCCGCTGAAGGCACTGAGGGTGAAGAGGGTGTTGTCGAGCAGATCAAGCGGGTCAATGCCCGGATTCTCACCAAACTCCTCAAGACGATTAATGACTCGCCAGGAGTCAAGACTCAACCGGTCACGGACATTCCGGGCCGCCTCCCGCACCCGCTTGAGCACATCGGCAATGCTTTCCGTACGATCCCGACGAAAGAGTGCCTCTCTGAGTTGCCCGTCGAGGGTTTGCGGCGCCAACTCTTCACCGGTGGGAAGTGGCGGTATGACGCCAACGGCGCGCAGCAGGTCAAGTAAAAAAGCGAGCTCGGGGATGTCCTCGGGCCTGGCCTCGCCGGAAAGACGGCGAAATACCGAGCGGAGCAGACGAATCTGCCCCTCGGCCCGCTCCAGGTAACGCCCCAACCAGAGGAGGTGATCGGCGACACGGCTGGGAAGATCGCTGGAGCGGCGAAACTCGCTGACGCTGTGCAGGCCGCTGAGCATGCTGAAATGCTCCACCGGCGCATCGGACATCACCCAGATATCCTTAGAAGACAGCCGCTCCGGAACCCCCGCCAGGAGAGTCTCGACGTCGGGTGCGGTCATGGCCAGCCCGCCGGGCAGGGCGACAAACCCCTGTTCAGTGGCGCACACAAACAGACGCAGCAGCATGGGGCGGGACACCATGCCCTCCTCGGTCCACACCGGGACATACGAAGGGTGGACCGGCTGCCGAGCCATGACCGCGTGGGCTGCCGTTTCAAGAACATGATGCAGATCGGCATCTTTATCGGCACCTGCGCCTAAGGCTGGCAGGAGCTGCCCCTCACCCCTACTCTCAACGGCTTGAGCTTGTCCCTGTGCATCGCCGCACCAGCGCAGTGGATGACTTTCCAGTTGCAGGGGCTCACCAAGCAGTTGCTCACAAAGTCCGGCGAGAAAGGCCGGCAAGATCGGGGTTTCGATAAATCCGGCGCCGATGGGGTTGGCTATGTCGATGTTTTGCTCCCGCGCCACCTGGATCAGCCCGGCAACTCCGATGGCAGCGTCATGCCGCAGAGTAAAGGGATCGCTGTGCTCATCGACAACATGGCGAAAGATCGCCTCCACCGGCTCAAGGCCGGCAAGTTTCTTGAGATAGAGCCGGCCGTTGCGCACGGTCAGATCCTGCCCTTCCACCAGGGGATAGCCGAGATAGCGGGAAAGCAGCGCCTGTTCAAAGTAAATGGGACTGTCCGGCCCGGAGGACAGCAGAACGATGGTGGGATCCTCCCGCCGCAGGGAGGAACGCTGCACGAAACTCTTGTGCAGTGACTGGAAAAAAGGCGCCAGCCGGCGGATTTGGGTGAGATGATACAACTCTGGAAAGAGCCGCGAGATGACTATGCGGTTTTCCAGCGCATAGCCCGCCCCCGCCGGATTGCCGCCGTATTCCCGCAGCACCCGGAAGCGACCGTCGACACCCCGATAGCAATCAGCCGCATAGCAACTGAGGAAACGGCCGCCGAGAGGCTGAATACCGTGGCAGGCATGGAGAAAGCGGGGATTGGCATAGATCAGTTCCGCCGGCAGCCGACCGGATTGCAGCAGATCCTGGGGTCCGTAGACATCGGCCAGTATTCGCTCAAGCAGCCGGGCCCGTTGCATCAACCCGTGTTCCAGGCCGGCCCACTCCGAGGCGGTGATCGGCAAGGGGATCATCTCCAGACCCCAGGGGATGCCGCGACCATCCGGGGCATCGAAGGGGTTGTAGGTTGCGCCGTCCTCGTGTCGCATCCGTTTGACCCGTTCCTGCTGCTCATGGCGTGCTTCTGACGTGCTCCGCTTGGTGGCGGCGACAATCGCCTGCCAATGGGCGCGAGGCTCCCCGCCGGAGGCAAAAGCTTCGCAGTACGCCCCCTGCGGACAGCTCAGGCCGGCAAAGGGATCGTTGGCGGCGGCTGCAGAGGGAGGTCTGCGCGAAGATGTCGATTGATGCGGCATGATAGTCTACATCCCTAACGCCAACCCCTGTCGGCGCAGGTCGAGGGTAGAGGGAAACAGCGGATTGTGCTCCTCCGGCGGCAGCGGCCGTGCATTGCCGGGGGTGTGCCCATGGAACGAGAACCGGGCATGGCGTCTGCCCTCGGCCTCGTAGCTGTTGACCGGCAAGGTCTCGTGGTTACGACCGCCGGGATGGCCGACATGGTAGGTACAGCCACCTATGGACCGGCCGCTCCAGGTATCGAAGACATCAAGAATGAGTGGAGTATGGACACCGATGGTGGGATGCAGACAGGCCGGCGGCTGCCACGCCCGGTAGCGGATGCCGCCGATAAAGGTTCCCGTCGTAGCGGTGGGGAGCAGAGGAACACGCCGGCCGTTGCAGACCAGCACATAGCGCTCCTCGTTCATTCCGGAGACTTTCACCTGCACTCGCTCCACCGAGCTGTCGACATAGCGCGCCGTGCCCCCGCCTCCGGCCTCCTCACCCAGCACATGCCATGGTTCGAGGGCCTGGCGCAATTCGACCTCCATACCTTGGCAGACAAAGCGCCCATGGAGGGGGAAACGAAACTCGAAGTGGGGGTGGAAAAACTCCATGGCCAGTGGGAAGCCGGCGGCAACAAGGATTTCCACCACATCGGCGAGGTCGTCGCGCACCGGCTCGGGGAGCATAAAACGATCATGCAATCGCGTCCCCCAGCGCACCAGGGGCTGACGGTAAGGGGTCCGCCAGAACCAGGCGATGCAGGCGCGCAAGAGGAGTTGTTGCGCCAGGCTCATGCGAGCGTGGGGCGGCATCTCGAAGGCACGAAATTCGAGCAGCCCGAGGCGGCCGGTACTGCTGTCAGGGGAGTAGAGTTTGTCGATGCAGAACTCGGCCCGATGGGTATTGCCGCTCACATCCACCAAAAGATGGCGAAACAATCGGTCCACCAGCCAGGGTGGGCAGCCATAGGGCGAGGCGGCCTGCCGATCCAACTCGGCAAAAGCGATCTCCAGTTCATAGAGACTGTCGTGGCGGGCCTCATCAACCCGGGGCTGCTGGCTGGTCGGGCCGATGAACATCCCGGAGAACAGGTAGGAAAGGGCTGGATGGTTGTTCCAGAAGGTAATCAGGCTGCGCAGCAGATCGGGTCGCCGTAAAAAGGGGCTGTCCGCCGGAGTGGCACCGCCAACGACGATATGATTGCCGCCGCCGGTGCCGGTGTGGCGGCCGTCGATGAGAAATTTTTCCGTGGCCAGCCGTGACTCCCGGGCGACCTCGTAGAGTGTGGTGGTGCAGTCGACCATCTGCCGCCAACTGTGCATGGGGTGGATATTGACCTCGATGACGCCGGGATCGGGAGTGATCTTGAAACACTCCAGACGAGGGTCATAGGGTGGCGTATAGCCCTCAATCACCACCGGCAGACTGGTGGCGGCGGCGGTGGCCTCAATGATCGACACCAGTTCCAGATACCCTTCGAGTTTGACGATCGGCGGCATAAAGACACAGAGCCGGCCGTCTCTTGGCTGCACGCACAAAGCGGTGCGCACCACCCAGGATGCGGACTCGCCAACCACCGGCTGGGGATCGGCAAAGGGTGGCGGCTGGAGGCGCTGGCCCTCCGCCGCTTTCTCCTGCGGCTGGCCGGGCAGAGAACGCTGGTCCTGGTAATCGGCGAGCGGACCGCGCTCAGCCAGAGGGTCGAGGGCATAGTCCTCGATCCGGTCCGCCGCCGAGACCCAGGGGAGGGAATCGAGTGGTAGCCGCAGACCGGCAGGACTATCGCCAGGGAGCAGGAAGAGGTGGTCGCCGCGAAACGACCAAGGACCGCCGATCCCGGAGCCGTGCTGCAGGGGCAAAACATAACCAACCACCGCCCCAAGGCCGCGTGTAAAGGCCTGGACCATACGAATGCGGCCCTCGGCGTCGGCAAGGCGCGGATCGGTGGGGGCAACGTTGACCGGCAGCCGCTGCTCTTTATAAAGGTAGTAGGCGATATCCTCATAACTCTCGCGGATAAACTGCGTCCCCACTCCCAGCCGTTCGGCAAGAGCGGCGATGAACCGCCTGGCCTCGTCAATGCCAAAGCCGTAATCACCATCGACATCGGCCAACCAGCGCTCATCCTTCCACACCGGCACCCCGTCCTTACGCCAATAGCAGGCCAAGGCCCAACGCGGCAGCGATTCGCCCGGATACCATTTGCCCTGGCCGCAATGCAGCAGGGCCCCGGGAGCCCACTGCTGGCGCAGTCCCTGCAGCAAGCGATGGGAGAGACGCGATTTTTCATGGCCGATGGCCTCGGTGTTCCATTCTGCGGCATCCGGATGGTCGATGCCGACAAAAGTTGGTTCGCCCCCCATGGTCAAACGAATATCATCCGCTGCCATCTGCCGGTCGACACCATCGCCGGCGGCGACGATTCGCTCCCACACCTCCTCGGGGTAGGGCCTCGTTGCGCGCGGCTCCTGGCGAACTCTGGTCACCTCCATCACATGGTGAAAATCAACCTCGCACAACTCCAAAACCCCGGTAATCGGGGCGGCGCTCTGCGGTTGCGGCGAGCAAGCCAGGGGAATATGGCCCTCGCCGGCAAACAGCCCGGAGGTCGGATCCATACCCACCCAACCGGCACCGGGCAGGTAGACCTCGGTCCAGGCGTGCAGATCGGTAAAATCGACTGCAGGCCCGGATGGGCCGTCAAGCGACTTGACGTCAGCAGTGAGCTGGATCAGATAGCCGGAAACGAAACGGGCGGCCAGGCCAAGATGGCGCAGGATGTTGACCAATAGCCAGGCCGAGTCGCGGCAGGAGCCACTCTTCAGCCCAAGAGTCTGCTCACAGCTCTGCACGTTGGGCTCCAAGCGGATCAGGTAGCGGATGTCACGGCTGAGCCGCTGATTCAGCTCCACCAGAAAATCAATAATTTTCTGGTGATCGCGATCAAGGGTCGCCAGATAGGCGGCCAGTGGTTCCCCCGCCGGTTCGCACACCAGGTAAGGCCCCAAATCCTTTTTTAACCGCGGCTCGTAGACAAAGGGAAAGTGCTCGGCCTCGGGTTCGAGGAAAAAATCGAAGGGGTTGATGACTATCATCTCCGCCACCAGGTCCACCTCCACCGTGAACTGATCGGTCTTGTCGTGAAAAACCAGCCGGCCGAGATAGTTGCCGAAAGGGTCCTGCTGCCAGTTGAGGAAATGTTCCTTGGGGGTGACGGTCAGCGAATAGCTGAGAATGGGCGTGCGACTCTGGGGAGCGGGGCGAAGACGGACGACCTGCGGCCCGAGAACGATCGGGCGGTCGTAACGATAGGTGGTTGTATGATGAACAGCAACGTGGATACCCACAGACGCTCCTTGCAAACGGTAAGGACGCGGCTGCCACAAGGCAGATAGCCGCGTCCGCTTGATTGAGGTTACACAGTGTCAGGCCAGGGCGATCTACTGCTGACAGGTTGCCTCTTCCACCGCCGGGGGCATGTTAAAAAAGGCAATCCCGACCGCCATGTCGATCTGGTTAAGACGAGTCTGGAGACTGTCCAGGTACTCATGCATGCCCTGGTTGATCACCTCGTCGATATCAGTATACTCCAGATCGGCCTTAAGTCGCCCGAACTGCTTTTCCGCTGGGTTGACCGTCCCGTTTGGCGACCCGTTTTTGATCCGCTCCAGGCAGATCTGCGCCTTGCTGACGCAATGGCGGATCGAGCGTGGGAAGTGTCCGTCGAAAATCAAAAAGCTGGCCACCATCCTCGGGGTGATCAGGTGGTGCTCCTTGCGGTACATTTCAAAAGCACTGGCAGACTTCAATACCGCTGTCCACTGGATGTTGTCAACCGGAGTGTTGACCAGATCCGCCTGGGGCAGCAGCATGAAGTACTTGACATCAAGGATGCGCGAGGTCTTGTCGGCCCGTTCCAGCATCATTCCCATACGAGCGAAATTCCAGGCTTCGCCATGACTCATGGTCGAGTCCATCAGGCCGGTGAACAGGTGGCTACGCATCTGGATGATTTTGAAAAACTTATGTGAATCCTGCAGCGCCATAGGGTGGAATCTGGGGTCGGCCATCTCCAGGTAGAAGGTGTTGAGATGTTCCCACATCTCCGAGCTGATGATCTCGCGGATGGAACGGGCGTTCTCCCGGGCCGACCCCAGGCAACTAGCAATGGAGTTGTAGTAGCCCCGGTCAAAGGTGAGGAAATTGATCACCGCCTCTTTGCTGTAGACCTGGTATTTGTCCTCGAAATACTCCTGATCCCCGGTGATCATCACCAGCGGTTCCCAGTGCTTGCCGATTTCCGAAGGCATATCGAGCAAGAGATTGAGGTTGACGCTGATAAATCGGGCGACGTTTTCCGCCCGTTCGATATAGCGGCACATCCAATAGATTGAGTTGGCTACGCGGCTGAGCATAGTATTCTCCTTATCCTCTCGCTTTGAGCACCCAGGTGTCCTTGGAGCCGCCACCCTGGGAGGAATTGACCACCAGCGACCCCTTGGTCAGAGCCACCCGGGTGAGACCGCCGGGCTGAACATATATTTCCTTGCCGAAGAGTACATAAGGCCGCAGGTCGACATGGCGGCCCTCGATGCGCTCCCCGACAATGGTCGGCACCCGGGAGAGCGAGATAGTCGGTTGCGCCATGTAGTTGCGCGGTTCGGCCTTGATCTTCGCGGCGAATTCCTCGCGCTCGGCCTGGCTGGCATGCGGCCCCACTAGCATGCCATAACCGCCGGACTCGTTGGCAGCCTTGACCACCAGTTCATGCAAGTGGTCAAGAACATAGGCGCGGTCACCGTCGTCGCTGCAGACATAGGTGGGCACGTTGGGCAAGATGGGTTCTTCGCCGGTGTAGTATTTAATGATTTTGGGCACATAGGCATAAATCACCTTATCGTCGGCGATGCCGGTTCCCGGCGCATTGGCCATGGCGATGCGGCCCGCCTTATAGACCCCGATCAACCCGGGGACACCAAGCATCGAGTCGGGACGAAACACTTGCGGATCGATGAAATCGTCATCGATCCGGCGGTAGAGCACGTCCACCCGCTTAAGCCCCTTGGTGGTGAGCATGTGCACATAGCCGTCGGCAACCACCAGATCCTGGCCTTCGACGAGTTCCACCCCCATCTGCTGCGACAGGAAGGAGTGTTCAAAATAAGCGCTGTTGTAGATCCCCGGGGTGAGGACACCAATGGTTGGATTGGCGATGTGGTTCGGTGCCAGGAACTCGAGCATCTCCAATAATTTATTGGGATACTCGTCCACCGGCCGGACATTGGATGCCTCGAATACCTGCGGGAAAGTGCGTTTCAGCACCTGGCGATTCTCGAGCACGTAGGATACGCCTGACGGGCAACGGAGGTTGTCTTCAAGCACGTAGAAACGGCCATCCTTGTCGCGCACCAGGTCTGTGCCGGTCACATGGCACCAGATCCGCCGTGGCGGCGTGAACCCTTCGCACTCCTTGCGATAGGTGCGGCTGCTCAGGACCAGGTCCTCGGGTACCACCTTGTCCTTGAGGATTCTTTTGTCGTTGTAAATGTCTTGAAGAAACTCGTTGAGGGCGAAGATGCGCTGCTTGAGCCCGGATTCGATCTGCTGCCAGTCTGCTGCGGGCACAATGCGCGGGATGATATCGAAGGGAAAGATTTTCTCGGTCCCCTCCTCGCGACCGTAGACATTGAAGGTAATACCCATCTTCAACAGCAGGGCCTCGGCGGCACGCTGGCGCATGATCAGATCACCCGGGGGCAGGGAAGCAATTTTATCGACGAGAAGTAGCGCACCAGACCTAGGGATTCCGTCCGCTGCGATGAGTTCATCGAAAAAATCTCCGGGATCATAACCGGAAAAGGTCAGTTGCATGTTCATTGCCCTCCCGCACAGCAATAGACGTTCTAGGATACCGTTACCCTTCAGCCACAGAAATGGAACAGAAACAGAGCTCGTCGCCAGGTCCGGGATGAGTCGGGGCCTCTTTTCTTCTCTTTGAGGAATGCACTAGCAAAAGAGATGCCAGCTCAGAACTGATGGTTTACTGGACGGGGGCCTGTTTCCTCGTGGGACGGCATTCATCTCTAATCATAGAACGTACATCTTATTGATTTAATTATACAGTTACATTTTCGCAAAATTTTCTGGTATAATGGCAGAGAATTTCCAACTCCGACAAAACAGGTGGTTTGTGCCTGTTAATGCCCCACCCTTCCGAAAAGTTTTGCAAATTTGTATGGCACCGAGAATTAATTGCTACAAAAAGGGAACTATCCCTCGCACCCCAATCACCAGCTCGCAGATTGTATCGCCCGACAGCAAACGGAGAAAGGCGAGAAAACTGAGCAAAGCCAAGGCGGAAAAGACTCTCCCTTGGGCACCGCGAGTGTCCTGCAACCGTGGTCGTTCAATTGCCGAAGGTGGCGGCCAGGGATTTACCGAATCGGTATTCGGTGAGCATGTTCTGCTCGGTGATCACCTGCAGCGGCCGGCCGGCGCGATTTTCCACCGCCTGGTAGGGTTCGAAATTGCCCAGGCAATCGTTGATGAGGGCAGCTACCTCCGGCCGCGACGGATCGATCAGCGGTCGACCATCAAGACGCAGGGCAGCCAGTCTGCGTGTAGCCTCCTCTGCACCCGGCATAACCACGGCATCCCCGGCAATGACGAAATTGCCATGGCACCAGACGCTGGCGAAGACCTCGCGAGCGGTGCGAAAGACATCCCAGGAATAGGTGCTGTTGTAGGCCAGTACCGCCCCCGGTGCCATGTGCTGCCTGAGCACGTCGAGAAACTCGCGGCTGAGCAGCATGGTGGTATAGGCGCGCCAATGGAAGGTGGTGTTCATCACCACCAGATCGTAGACGCGATCGGGATTGCGCTTCAACCAGCGCCGGCCATCGTCGAAATGAATGGTGACACGCGGATCCTCGAGCAGCGGCCGCACCTGTTCATAACGACTGATCAACTCGACATAGCCGGGGTTGATCTCGACCACATCGATGGTTTCCACTCCAGGGAAGGCGGCGACCACACGGGTCCAGGAGCCACCGCTCATGCCGATGACCAGCACCCGCTTCGGTTGCGGCTTGACCACCGCCAGCATATACAGGCGCGAGATCCAGTTGCTGTTGTGCTGGAAATCTATATTGATCCGGCCATCATAGGCATTGCCGCCATAAACGAGATCGTCGCCGCGATCGCTGGCGAGAATGTGGATAATGCCGTAGCGGTTTTCGATGGACCCCTTGAACGACCCCTCGTTGCTGCCGGTATTGACCGCCATGGTTTCAAGCAGCGTCGCAGGGAGAAAGAACAGGGCGACGGTGACCGCCACCGCCAGGGCCAGATACCTGCGGCAATGGAGTACACCTCCGGCGATCAGGCAGAGAATGCCCAAGGCCAGCGTCAACCCGGCCATGAGCATAAAGCACTGTTGCAGGGTCAGCACCTCGAGGAGAAAGAAGCCGGTGACGAGCGGGCCCAGGGTCGAGCCGAGAATATTGGCAAAATAGACCTTGGAAACCGAACTGCCAACCTTGCCGCCGCTCGCCGACGAGCCCAGGTGATGGGCAATGGGAAAGATCTTGCTTTTCAGCAAGGAGGGGACGACGACACTGACCGCCAGCGTCACGCCGCCGATCAGGGACCCGAAGCCAAAGGAGACGGCGCACAGCCAGGGCAAAAAGAGATCGAAGGCGGCAGCCACCAGCAGCAGCACCCCGGCCACCTGGAAGAGGTTGCCGTCCCCTCGGCAATAGCGTTTGCCCAGTCCCGCCCCCATGGCGATGCCAAGCAGATAGAGGCCGAGGACAATACCGAAGGCCTGGGGAGCGCCCAGATAGGCAAAGCCGGAGAAACGCACCCAGAGAATCTCCTGACTGAGACTGAGCAAACCGGTGAAAAACGAGAGGAGTCGTGCCGCCCAGATCATATCCGCACCCTCACGCCGATGGTCATGATGATCACTGCGGCAACAAGGAAATTCCCGGCCGCCGCCAGATAGATGGCTTGGTTGAGGGTGAGGAAGAGGAAAATCGCCGCCCCGGTGGCCAAGGCCCCGGTGGCGGCGCCCAAGGTGTTGGCGAGGTAAAGGCTGCCGATGGAGACACCGACATTGGCCGATCGCCGGAAGAGATAGGCGACCAGCATCGGCATGGTGGCGCCCATAAAGGTTGCAGGGATAAGAATGAGCACGAAATTTGCCAGAGCGATGACCGGCAGGCTGTACTCCATGAATGCCTCCCCAACCTTGGGGATGAGCGTGGGAGAAATCGCCCCGAAGAGACCAATCCCCACCTCGCATGCGGCGAAGAGCTCGATCACCCGCGACGCATAGCGATCGGCCAATTGTCCACCGAGCAAGGCGCCGCAACCGAGGCCAAGCATAAAGGTGGAGACGATGATGGTGATCGATTCGACATCGACCCCGAAGGCCGCAAAGAGTAGGCGTTGCCAGGCCACCTGGTAGATGAGGGCCGAGACCCCCGAGACGAAGAACACCGCCAAGAGCAGTGGTTCACCGAGTCGTCGTTTTTCCACCATCGCCACCTCCTACCGGAAAAGGTTGCTCGATCAAGGAGACCCTGTCAAGATCTCACCCGCTCCACCGTCACCGAGGCTAGCGGCTTCTTGCGGTTTATGCAATGTTTTTCCTTTCTTTAGGGTCATTGCCGACGCCGCTTGCGACAACCCACCGGGTTACCGATGCGGGGTGTTCACGACCCCAGAGCCGGAAAAACAATGCCGCAGCCTTATCGGTAACCGTAGGGTATAAATCTTGGTGATCAAAAGCTGCAA
>CAYSON010000060.1:5085-10965 GCA_964432635.1 uncultured Desulfopila sp. | reverse complement strand
GCCGACGAAAAGCTCAGCAGGGCCAGTGCCCCGATCACCAGAAAGAGCGGCGAACGCAGCAGGGCGAGGACGAAGATGCAGAGTTTCAGCAGGGTCATCGGGCGTCGGAGGCGCCGACCATCAGCGTGCGCAGTTCAAGCCATAGCAGTAGGCCGGATTTGAAGGCGATGAGGGCGAAGCTTAAGGGAAAGATGGTATTCCAGCCCCACAGCGGCAAGCCGAGCGGACCTTCTCCGCCGTCTTTGATTTCTCCGGCGAGAAAAAGCCAACCGGCCCAGGTCAGGCCTGCGGCGGCAAGGAGGCTGAAGAGTTGAACGACCAGGGTCAGGTAAGGTACAAGCGCGGTCGGCAGCCGTTGACCGACGAGGTCGAGGGCGATGTGCTTGCCCTGGCCGGTGGCGGCCACCGCCCCCAGCAAGCCCGACCACAGCACCAGATAGCGGAGCAGCGGGTCGATCCACAGCAGGCCGCCGGAAACGGCGGTGCGCAGAAAGATCTGCAGGCAGGCCAGCACGATCATCGCCGCCAGCAGCAGGCAGAGCACTTTTTCCTCCAACCGGTCAAACAAGGAGAGCACTGGATTGCTGAGGTAGGGAGGCTCCTTGGTCGTCACTGGCCGGCTCCTCCGGCCTTTTTTTGCCGAAATTCCTTGAGCAGGACGATGGCTTTATCGTAGATGTCCCGGGACAAGGCCTCGGGAATCAGCTGGGCCACCAATTGCTCGCGCTTTTCTTGCAATTCCACCAACATTTGTTTGTCTGCCTGCTCAAAGAGAATACCCCGATCAACCATCACCTGGCGCGACTCCTCGTTGCTGCTGCGGGTTTTTTCAAGAAGGATGGGGAAATGCACCGCCGCCGCTGCGTGCACCACCTGCTGCTGCGCCGGGGTAAGGGCGGCGAACTTCTTGCCGTCGAGGGCGAAGGCCCCGTAGGCGTAGCCGTAGGGGGAGTCGATGACATGTTTGGTCTTGGTGAACCACTGCAGCACAATGGCGCCGTAGAGCGAGTTGTAGACGGTCTCGATCAGGCCGCTCTGCAGTGAGGAGAGGACATCAGGGATTGACAGCTGCACCGGGGTGATGCCGAGGTTTTTCAGGTAGTTTTCCGAGATCGGATCCCCGGAGGGACTCCAGTTCTTCGATTGTCGCAGGTCGTCGAGGGTGCTGATCGGCTGGGTGGACATCGAATAGATGAAACCAACCTCGGTGACGGCGATCAGCTCCAGCTCCTTGTCGCGGAAACGCTCGGCAAAGGTGGGGAGCAGGCCGGCGACAACGTGGTCCACCTCGTCGTAGGAGCCAAACAGCGAGGGCAGGGCGAGGACGCGGAAATCCGAAACCACCGTGGCCATGCCGGTCATGGTGAAGCCGCCGCCGTGCAGTTGGCCGACGCGGATCTTGCGGAACATCGACTGATCGTCGCCCATGACCCCGCCGGGATAAACGCGAAAGCCGACCTCGCCGCCGGTTTTTTCCGTCACTTCCTTGGCAAAATTTTCAAATTGCTCGATCCACACCGACCCGGCCGGGGCAAGGCTGGCAATCTTGAAGAGATGTTTGGGTGCGGCCTGCAGCCACTGGCTGGTGGCGAGGAGCAGCATGGTCGCGGCGAGAAAGAGAGTGGCAAGGCGGTACATGGGGTCTCCAGCGAGGTGTGGGAGGATGGGAAGGGGTCAGTCAAAATAGTTCTCAGCGAGGAGTCGTTTGGCACGGTTGACGGCGATACGGTTGCTCAGCCCAAACTCCCGGGCGCTTGCCAGCGGAAAGGCGAGGACTTCCCGGAGCAGGCGGTCGTGAAGCTCCTGGTTCATGGTGGTGCGTGCCAGTGTCGCGGCGTAGGTGGTCTGAACCAGGAGGAATCGCCCACGGGACAGCGCCAGGGCCTTTTCGAAATGGTGGGCACTGAGGTCGGGTCGGCCCCCGAACTGCACAGGCTTTGCGGCGTGCAGGGCGCCGAAGAAGAGGTGGGCGGCGCCCCCTTGGTAGGTTTCATCGAGTTCGAGGATGCGGGCCATGATTTTCTCGATGACAACGACATCGGCAACCGCCTGTGGCGCTCCCTTCTGTCGCAGGACCCAGCCGAGCCAGGCCGAGGTGCCCCAGAAGGCGGCCGGCACGTCTGTCGCTCGCAATTGGGCCAACCGCTGCGTTAAACTCTGGTCTTCCGGGGTATCTATCGGCAGCAGCGGGCGCAACAGCTCTTTGCCATAGGTCCTGGCTTTCTCGTTCATGGCCTTGATACGTTCATCGCTTCCGCCGCACTCTTCAAGGGCGGTGGCATAGGCGCTGTAAGATTGGGCGGCGATGAGCAGCAGGTCTTCGCTATCCGGCGAGGAAACCAGCATGCTGTCGAGCATCAGGAGATAGGCCGGAGCCCCTTCGCAGACCAGGACGATATCCTCCTGCTGCTGCAAGTTGCCGACCGCAGGCTTGATTACCGTCCCGGTGAGGAGCCGGGCACAGGAGGACAGGCCGCAGGAGAGCACGGCGAGAACGAGAATTGCCAGGAGCCTGGGCAACGGTCGGGCGAGCATGGGTCACTCCCTAGCATGGGGGCGATGAACATCGGGGCCGGGTGGCTATCCGCAAGGAAGTCGGCGCAAAGTGTAATTACCCGACAGCGTTTTGGCAATGAGAACTTTCCGTTGCCGGGGGAGTCGAGCGGTGACAATCGCCCTCCGCACGGCAACGGCATCCGGCCGTAGGTCGCGCTTCTTGCAACCTGCGGCCGGATCAGAACAAGACTTATTGACGCGGTTCGAGGACCTTGGGCAGGACCTGGTTGAGCGCCTCAAGGGCCTTCTGGGTGGCGAGCACTGCCTCGTGCATGGCGGCGGTGGGGTCGCCCTTGGTCGGTACAGGTTTCTCCTTGACCGGCGCCGCTACCTGGGGTTGTTGTGCCTGATAGGCGGCCTCCTGGGTGGCCCTGACCATTTCCTGGGTGGCTACCACCAGTTGTCTGGTCACCACCACCATGTCATTGGTGGTTTCGACCATCCTCTGCATGGCCCCGGCGAGATCCTGACTCGGCTCATCGTCATCATCGGTCAGGGGCTCAGGATGGTACCTTCTCCCCGGACCATCGAGGTCAGGGTGATCCGAGGGCAAAGCGGGATGGCGGAAGCAGGGGCGACCGCAGGGCATGCCCACCATCTCGTCCACCGGCGGGTGCGGGCGGCCGTGCATCATCGGGCAGGGCATCATCTTCGCTTGGAGGCAGGGGGCATCGGTCGGGAATTGATCCTTGGACACCACTTTGCCGCAGGGCAGGACGACCAGTTGCTCTTCCTCGGTTTCAGGTACGGTTTGCGGCGGGTGTTTGGCTGCCATGTCACAGGGCACTGGCGCCTTTCCCATCTCTGCCGGCTGGTCCTGAGTCGTCGGTACCGTAACGGGTGGCGTCGCCACTGGTTCCGCGGACGGTGCCGGTTGTTCCTGAACCTTGGTGGCGGCGGCAACCGCCGGTTTTTCCGCCAGTGGCTTCGGTGCCGGGGTTTTCTCCACCTTACTCTGGGTCACTTGGCTTTTCTGCTCGTCGGCCTTTTTTGAGTTGTCCGGTCCGCAGCCCCAGACAAGCAGATAACAAGCTACCAGGACAATAAATGCGTATTTCATCGTTGCACTCTCCTCTTGAAATTATTGTCGAGCGGGTATGGGTGAGTATCTCATCGCGCTCTTCCAAAGACAATTCGACTGGCTATAAACATGTGCAGAATAGTATCACAAATCAAGCGGTGTTTTCAGTACTTTTCCGTGGTCGGCCACACCTTCATACGATCCTCAGCAGTTTCAAGTTGATATCGATGGTGGATGGGGATCTTGATAGAGGGCCAGGGCGTCGGCCAAAGCCACGCCAACCCGCTGCGCCAGCTGCGGCGGCGACAAAACCCGGGCCATCGCCCCGTATTGGAGGATCTTCATCACCAGTTCGCGGTCATCGCCCACCGGGAGTTCGAGGATCACCCCATCCTCAACCCGGGACACGACCTGGTCGCGGTGCCAATGCTGCCGAGCCACCAGATCGGCGGCGGTGGAGGTGAAGAGAATGGCGGCCCTGTAACGAGGAGGACCTTGAAAGATGCCGAAAGTGGCAAGAAGCTCCTCGCTGTCGAAAGTAAGGTGTTTGGGGGGTGTGGTATCGGTAACCTCGGCTTGCTCTACCCGGGCGAGGTGGAAGAGCCGGTTGGCCTGGCGCAGCGAGCAGTAGCCAAAGAGATACCATCGCCCTTGGTGGTTGACCAATTGCAGTGGCGCCACCTGGCGGTTGGTGACCTCACCGCCGATGGAGCGGTAGACCACAGTCAACATCCGATGCTGGGTCAAGGCCTCGACCACCGACTCGAAGATTATCGGCTCGATCTCCTCGACCTCGATCCAATGACACTGCAACGAGTCGTGAATTGCCCGGTATTGCGGAGAAATCATCGACGACAGCCGCTGCTCCAATCGCCGCACTTCAGGGAGATTGCCGAGCCCCGCCTCTTGCGCCAATTTGTTGAGCATGGCCAGCAGCAGGATGAGGCGCGGGCTTTCCGAAAAGGGCAGGTGGAAGCCGGCCTCACCGTAAGAGTAGCCGTTTCTTCTGTGGTCGTAAACGAGTGGGGCGAGCAAGCGGTCGCGCAGATAGCAGATATCGCGCTTGCCGGTGGCGAAGGATACTTCGAAGGCGCTGGCGATGGTGCGGGCGCTGGGGTAGGCGCAGCGGCGGACTTCCCGATCGAAGAAAAAGATCCTTTCGAGCAGGCTCATGCCGGGCTACCTGGCGTGGCGGCGATGCTTGACCGGGAGGATCTTCATCTGCTCCCGGTACTTGGCGACGGTGCGGCGGGCAATGCGGATGTTTTCTTCGGCGAGCTTTTCCGAGATGGTGTTATCGCTAAGAGGTTCATTCTTGTCTTCTTCCTGGATCATCTTGCGAATCATGGTTTTGATCGATTCGGCAGCCATGTCGTCCTCGCCGTCGCGGCTGATGGCGGTGGAGAAGAAATATTTGAGCTCGTAGATGCCCTGCGGGGTGTGCACGTATTTATTGGAAGTGACCCGGCTGACCGTCGATTCGTGCATCTCGATGTCGTCGGCGACGTCCTTGAGGATGAGCGGTTTGAGGTGGGCCGGGCCGCGTTCGAAAAAATCACGCTGAAAGTTGAGGATGCTCTCCATCACCCGGTAGATGGTGCGCTGCCGCTGATAGAGGGACTTGATGAACCAGTCAGCGTTCTTGAGCTTGTCCTGGATATAATGGCGCGATTCCTTGGCCAGGCTTTTATCCTTTTTCAGCATCTCCTGGTACAGCGATGACAGCTTGAGGCGGGGCAAATCATCGTCGTTGAGCTGGATGACGTATTCATCGTCAACCTTGCGTACGTAGACGTCGGGAACGATATAATTGGTAGCTTCGGTGGCGTAGGGTAGGCCGGGAAAGGGAGTCAGGTTGGAGACGATGAAGGTGATCGCCCGCTCAAGCTCCGGTTTTTTGCGCCCGGTTTCCTTGGCCAAGGCTTTGTAGTTGCGGGTCTCGAGCAGTGGCAGGTGATGGCGGACGATCTCCGCCGCCAGGCTGTTGGCCTTGCCGAGCCGTTCCAGCTGCAGGAAGAGGGACTCGCTGACGTCGCGAGCGGCGATGCCCGGTGGATCAAGCTCTTGAATGACCTCGAGGATGTATTCAGCGTCGTCGCGGCTGCAGCCGGTTGCCTCCATGACCTTTTCCAGATCCACCTCGAGAAAACCGTAGCGGTTGAGGTTGCAGACAATGTACTGGGCGACCTCCTTCTGCTCGAGATCAAGGTTGCTGTGGGCCAGCTGCCAGTTGAGATAGGCGGTCAGACCCGGTTTTTCGGAAATAAAATCAAACTGCGAAGGGGCATCATCGGGTGGAGCTT
>CAYSON010000060.1:1937-5075 GCA_964432635.1 uncultured Desulfopila sp. | reverse complement strand
TCGGTGACTTCTGGTTCCGGCTGTGGGATACTCTCTTCGGCGGAGGAGAGGGAAAAGGAGGGCTCAAGGCTTTCCGGAGTGGAGAGATCTTCCTCGAGGGCGGGGTTTTGTTCGATTTCAGCCTGGAGGGCGTCGGAGAGTTCAAGCCGGTTCAACTGCAGCAGCTTGATGGCCTGGCGCAGCTGCTGGGTCATCACCAGTTTTTGCGTCAGTTTGAGCTGTTGTTTGAGTTCCAGGGCCATGGGGGGTCACATGCGGAAGTTTTCCCCGAGATACATCTTACGGGCGACTTCGCTCTCGATGATGTCGTCGGCAACGCCACTGGTCAGTACCTGACCGGCGTTCATGATATAAGCGAAATCGCAGACCTGCAGGGTCTCGCGGACGTTGTGGTCGGAGATGAGAATACCGAGCCCTTTCTCCTTGAGCTTGAAAATGATTTTCTGCAGGTCGATGACCGCCAGGGGGTCGATGCCGGCAAAAGGCTCGTCGAGGAGGATGAATTTTGGCCGGGTGGAGAGGGCGCGCATGATCTCAACCCGCCGCCTTTCGCCGCCGGAAAGGGCATGGCCCTTGTTGTGGCGGAGACGGGTGATGCCGAGGTCTTCCATGAGCTCGCTTATGCGCTCGTTTATCTCGCGTTTGCCGAGGCCGAGGGGTTCGAGAATGATGCGGACGTTCTCCTCCACCGTCAATTTTTTAAACACCGACGGCTCCTGGGCCAGATAGGTGATGCCTTTCTGGGCCCGCCTATGGATGGGTAGCTCGGTGATGTCTTCGTTGCCGAAAAGGATATGGCCGCGATCGGGGCGAATGAAGCCGGCGATACTGTAAAAAGTGGTGGTCTTGCCGGCGCCGTTGGGGCCGAGTAGGCCGACCACCACCCCCGGTTGAACTTGCAGGCTGACTCCGTCGACAACCGTTCTGGCGCCGTAGCGTTTGACGATGTTTCGTGTTTCGAGTAGGGACATGACGCTATCGGGTGTCGGTGGCAGCCTTCTCCGGTTGAGGGTAAGAAATCAGTTTTGCAGGATGGTCATGTTAACCCGAGAGGGTTTTTTTTCGGTGTCTTTGCTGCCGGCAGTGGTGGCCTTGCTGCCGCCGACCACCTCCGAGCGACCTTCGTCGAGGTAATAGATGATCTTGTCGCCGCTGACCATGTTCTGTCCTTGCCAGGCCTTGGCGTTGTCGGTCAGTATAACCTGTCTCTCCTTAGAGAGATAGACCATTTTTTTACCGGTGCCGAGCCACTCACCGCGGGTCACCTCGACATTGCCGACGCAGATGAGTTTGTCCACCTGCTGGGCGGTCTTCTTTTCACCCTGCGGGGCCGCCTTCTTCTTGTCCTTCTCCTTGCCTTTGTTGCCGCTGTCCAATTCGTTGTAGAACACGGTCATTTCGTCGGAGCGGATGCGCACGTCACCTTGTTTGGCGTCGACGTCGCCGGAAAAGATCACCGTGTTGGATTTCTCGGTGGAGGTCATTTTGTTGGACTCGATATGGATCGGCGCCTCGGCGGCCTGGGACGACCCAAGGGGGGCGAGAACCCAAAGGACAATGGCGGCAATGGTTGCCGGCAGGAAAAAGCAATGAACCCGGGATATCATTGAAACGATCCTCCGCAAGGAATGAGAAACAGAGAGCGACCTGTGCTGTACCGAGCCCATGGTAGCGTAAAGATACGGAAATGTAAAGCCATGGTGTGGCTCTGGCCGGCAAAGAGTGCTTTACTTAGGGGAGGTGAGCCGGTAGAATACAGGCCGTGCGGCAATGGTGCAACACTCATATAGTTATTTGTAATTACGAGATATAATAACAACGAACACCATCGGGAAAGGGGAATATGGTGAAAACCGTCGAGGAGTGCATCGAAAAGGCCAAGGTGCTCATCGAGGCCTTGCCCTATATGCAGGAATTCAGGAATAAAACGGTGGTCATTAAATACGGCGGCCACGCCATGGTCGACGAAAATCTGCAGCGTCAGTTCGCCCTCGACGTCATCCTGCTGAAACAAATAGGTATCAACCCGGTGATTGTCCACGGAGGCGGCCCGCAAATCAACCAGCTGCTCGACCGTCTCGGTATTACGCCGAGCTATGTGCAGGGGATGCGGGTCACCGACGGCGAGACCATGGATGTGGTGGAGATGGTGTTGGTGGGGCGGGTTAATAAACAGATCGTCGGCCTGATCAACCACTGCGGCGGCAAGGCGGTGGGGCTCTCCGGACGCGATGGCGACTTGGTCTGTGCCAAGAAGATGAAGGTGCGCGGCAAGAAAAAGAGCGAGACGATGGATGAAGCACCGCCGGAGCTGATCGACGTCGGCCGGGTCGGCCAGGTCACCAAGATCAACACCGGGGTGCTCGAGAGCCTGAGCAGCCACGATTTCATCCCGGTGATCGCCCCGGTGGGGGTGGGTGAAGACGGGCAGGCCTTCAATATCAACGCCGACCTGGTGGCCGGGGCCATCGCCGGGGCGCTGGCAGCGGAAAAGCTGATTCTGCTCACCGACGTCGCCGGGGTCAAGGACAAGAACGGTGAGCTTATTTCCTCCCTGCCGCAGGCGCAAGTGGAGGCCCTGATCGAAGACGGCACCATCGTCGGCGGAATGATTCCCAAGGTGCGCTGCTGCGAGGAAGCGTTGCGCCGCGGCGTTGCCAAGACCTATATCGTTGACGGTCGAGTGGAACACTCGATCTTGCTGGAAATGTTTACCCGGGAAGGGGTTGGAACGGAGATCTATTGATGAAAGCGTGCAGCAATGCGGAGTGGAAGGAGCGGGGCGACAAGGTCTTTGTCGGCACCTACAGCAGGTATCCGGCGGCCATGGTCAAGGGCAACGGCTGTCGCCTGGTCGATGCCGACGGCAAGGAGTATCTTGACTTCCTGTCGGGTATCGCCGTGTGTATTCTTGGTCATTGCCATCCGGCGGTGACCTCGGCCATCACCGAGCAGGCGGGGCGCCTGGTGCATGTGTCGAATCTCTATTACACCGAACCGCAGGTCCGTCTGGCCGAGTTGCTGGTCGACAACAGCTTTGCCGACAAGGTTTTTTTCGGCAACAGCGGCGCCGAGGCCAACGAGGCGGCGATCAAGCTGGCGCGAGTTGCCGGTGGCGAGGGACGTTATGAAGTCATC
>CAYSON010000060.1:0-1927 GCA_964432635.1 uncultured Desulfopila sp. | reverse complement strand
TGGCTACCGTCGCCGCCACCGGCCAGCCCAAGTTTCACAAAGGCTTCGAGCCCCTGCCGGAGGGCTTCGTCCATGCCCCCTTCGGGGATCTCGCCGCCCTGGAAGCCCTCATCTCGGAGAAGACCTGCGCCGTGCTCTGCGAACCCTTGCAGGGCGAAGGCGGGGTGCGACCGCTTGATGCCACTTATCTGCAGGGGATCAGGGAACTGTGCGACAGTCATCTGCTGCTGCTCATCTTTGACGAAATCCAGACCGGTATGGGCCGCAGTGGCACCCTCTTTGCCTACCAGCAGCTGGGGGTGACCCCGGACATCCTGACCACCGCCAAGGGGCTCGGCAATGGCCTGCCGATCGGGGCCATGCTCACCCGCGGGGAGATTGCCGCCGCCTTTACCCCCGGCAGCCACGCCTCGACCTTTGGCGGCAACCCGGTGGCTTCAGCGGCGGCCGTTGCCACCCTGGAGATCTTACTCGCCGATGGCTTTCTCGGCGCGGTGGGGGAGACCGGCCTCTATCTGCGTCGGCGACTGACCGGGCTGGCGGAGCGCTTTCCTCAGCTGATCACCTCTGTGCGCGGCATGGGCTTGTTGCTCGGGGCGGTGCTCAGCGAAGCTTCGGCGGCGCAGGGAACGACCATTGTCAATAGGATGTTCGAAAAGGGCTTTTTGCTCAATTTCGCCGGCGGAGTCGCCCTGCGTCTCGCCCCACCGCTGGTGGTCAGCCGCGAGGAAATCGATATCATGATCACCGCCCTGGGCGAGGTCTTGGCGGAATTGTAGGGGAAAAGCGCCGAGATTACGGGCGCTGCCGGGGAAAATGTTTTGCAAATCGCCACCCTTTTAGGTAAAGATTACATCTTTCTCCCCGGTATTTACGGATGGGCCGCAGGGGAGTGGGTCCGGGGGCCATCCCCACAACCTTGGCGAGGTGCGCAAGGTGCCGAAACATTTTAGATCATTAGAGGATTTCAGCCGGCAGGAACTGCAGGCCCTGGTCGACAGGGCCATGGTGTTGAAGGCGGAAAAACGGGTCGGAGTCGTTCATCAACAACTCCACGGCAAAACCGTCGGTCTGATCTTTGAAAAGCCCTCCACCAGAACCCGGGTGTCCTTTGAAGCGGCCATGTACGGTTTGGGCGGGCAGGTCATCTTTTTGTCCGGGCGCGACACCCAGCTGGCGCGCTCTGAGCCACTCAAGGATATGTCGCGGGTCATGTCCCGTTATGTCGACGGCATGGTGGTCAGAACCTTCGGTCAGGAGGTGGTGGAGGAGCTCGCCGCCTACGCTGGGGTGCCGGTGATCAATGCCCTTACCGATATGCACCATCCCTGCCAGGTGTTGAGCGACATCATGACCGTCATCGAAAAGAAGGGGTCGATCGAAAAGCTCAACATCGCCTGGGTTGGCGACGGCAACAATATGGCCAATTCGTGGATTCAGGCAGCGGCGATCCTCGGCTTTCGCCTCACCCTGGCCTGCCCGCAAGGCTACGAGCCCGACCAGGAGATCCTCGCCGCGAGTCTGAGGAGGGCGAGCCGGCCCATTGAAGTTGGCCGCGATCCGCAGGTTGCGGTGGCCGATGCCGATGTCATCAACGTTGATGTTTGGGCTTCCATGGGCCAGGAAGACCAGGCCGAGGAGCGGTTGCAGGTTTTCAGCGCTTTTCAGCTCAATGACGACTTGTTGGCGCACGCCCCGGAGGGGGCCATCGTTCTGCACTGTCTCCCCGCCCACCGCGGAGAGGAGATCACCGACGCCGTGCTTGAATCGCCGCGCTGCGTTGCCTTTGATCAGGCGGAAAACAAGATGCATATTCACAAAGCGATCCTGGAAAGCCTGCTCGGCTAGCCGAGGGCGGGGTCCGTTAAGAGCTCACCATCAAGAGGTTTTTATGAGTGTCAACAAGATAGTTCTCGCCTACTCCGGC
>CAYSON010000059.1:7610-11003 GCA_964432635.1 uncultured Desulfopila sp. | reverse complement strand
TCACCAGCGGGGCAGCGTATCACGCGCAGAGCTCAAAGCAAGACCTTGCATGACTCCTGCCTTGAGCCCTCAATGCACCAGCCTTTTTTATCAGCTACCATACACTTATGACTCCCATCGTTTTGCACACTCTCCTTGAACGGGTCAAAGACGGTTCGCTATCCATCGATGCCGCCATGCTCGAGTTGTCCGCCTTCCCCGACGAATTGGTGCCGGAGGGATGCCTCGATCATCAGCGCACCCTCCGAACCGGCATCCCTGAAGTGATTTACGGAGCCGGAAAAACCGCTCATCAGATCACAGCTATCGCCAAAGCCATGCTCGCCCGTGGTGGCCCAGTGCTGGCGACGAGAGTCGATCGTGAGAAGGCCGAGAGTGTTATCGAACAGATCCCCGAGTTTTGCTACCAGGAAGCCGCTCAATTGCTCAGCGCCAAGCACGCGGTGATCGACACCAGCCTGTACCGAGGTCGAACCCTGGTGGTGACCGCCGGCACCTCAGATCTTCCCGTGGCCGAAGAGGCCCGGGCAACTCTCGAGGCGCTCGGCCATCCGGTTGACACTCTCTATGATACCGGAGTAGCGGGATTGCATCGCCTGCTTCGCCGCCAGCATTTACTGCGCCAAGCCGCAGTGATCATTGTCGTTGCCGGAATGGAGGGGGCCCTGCCCAGCGTCGTTTCCGGGCTGGTTTCTTGCCCGATCATCGGCGTGCCAACTTCCGTCGGTTACGGCACCGGTCTTGGTGGTATCGCCGCCCTGCTCAGCATGCTCAACAGTTGTGCCCCCGGCTTGGCGGTGGTCAACATCGATAATGGCTTTGGCGCCGCCTGCATGGCGGAAGCGATCAACCGCCTCCGCACCCCTGTCATCAACGAAAACGCGCGATAGCTCCACAACCCGGGCATGCCCCGCCCTTCCACGACTCCGGCCATGTTTGCCCTCGTTGTACCGCAATACCTGCAAATTACCAGGCCCAACCCTTAGCATACCTTGCAAGATTCAGGCGTTGCGGTATAATCGCAGGGTTCGACGGCACAGGATCTCTGGTTTTTCATCAGCCTTTCTTAGGATAACTACATGACTACGTCTCTAAAAATCAAGTTCGTCTTCCTTGCCATGGTCCTTCTCCTGGCGATCAGCACGGTTCTCCCCTCCATCTACTCCGGAATGCCACAGTGGTGGAAAACCTACCTGTCCCCGGGCGGCTTGCGGCTAGGTCTTGACCTGCAAGGGGGAATGCATCTTGTGCTCAAGGTCAATCTTAAAAAGGCCGAAGAAAACACCCTCCAGTTCGCCGCCAACGACCTCAAGGACGCCCTGGCCGAACAATCGATTTCCGCGGTCCGCACCTCGGGCACAACCAGCGATAGTGCCGTGTTTACACTCCCCAATACCGGAGCGGTCGACAAAGTCAAAAAACTCGCCGCCGACGATTTCGCCGATATCGATGTCCGCGTCGAGGCCAAGGAAGGGAGTTTTCCCCGGATCTTTTTGACCTTGAAGGAGGAGAAACGGCAATTCATCAAGAACAATGCAGTCAATCAGTCACTGGAGATTCTCCGCAACCGCATTGATCAATTCGGCGTAGCCGAGCCGGTAATTATTCGTCAGGGAGAGGACGAGATCGTCATCCAGCTTCCCGGCGTCAAGGACCCCGAGCGAGCGATGAAACTCCTTGGTGATACGGCACAACTCGAATTCAAGCTGGTTGCCGACTCGACCGGCCTCAATCTTCAAGAGATGGTAGCCCAGGCCAAGGCCGCCAAGGAATGGCAGGAGGGGGAAAGCTTACAAAAACTCAATCGCGCCCTGCAAAACAAGCTTCCCGACAATACGACCCTTTATTTCGAAAAAGAGATCGACAAGAAGACCAAGCAGCCGGTCCAGATCCCCTTGCTCCTGGAGAACAAGATTCTCATGACCGGGGACATGGTCAAGGACGCCCAGGTGCGCATCGGCGGCAGCTTCAATGAGCCCTACGTCGGCCTCGATCTGACCAGCAATGGCGGCAGGGTTTTCGCCCACGTCACCGAGGCCAATGTTGGAAAGCGATTGGCCATCGTGCTTGACGATGTCGTTCGCTCCGCACCGGTTATCCGCGACCGCATTCTCGGTGGCTCGGCCCAGATCACCGGTAGTTTCAGCCATGAGGAGGCGGCTGACCTGTCCATCGTCTTGCGAGTCGGTGCCCTGCCGGTTCCAGTCGACATCATTCAGAACATGAGCGTCGGCGCCAGCCTCGGGCAGGACTCAATCGCCCAGGGAGTGAGCGCGGGTCTATGGGGCGCGTTGATGGTTGTAGCATTTATCACCATCTACTATCGACTCTGCGGAATCATCGCCAACACCGCCATGATCTTCAACATCCTCCTGCTTTTCTCGGGATTGGCGGTACTCAGCGCCACCCTGACCTTGCCGGGCATCGCCGGCATCATCCTTTCCATCGGTATGGCGGTTGACGCCAACGTTCTTATCTACGAGCGCATGCGAGAGGAGTTCGCCCTTGGCAAATCGGCGAGGTCTAGCGTCGAGGCCGGCTATGACAAGGCCTTTTCCTCCATCGTCGACTCCCAGGTCACAACCCTCATCACCGCCCTGGCCCTCTTTCTCTTTGGTACCGGACCAATCAAGGGATTTGCCGTCACCCTGAGCCTCGGCATCATCTTTAACCTCTTCACCGTCCTCTTTTACTCCCGCTTTGTTTTCGACGGCATGGGCGCCATTCGGCCCTTGAAAAGCTTCACCTTCATGAAGATGTTTGCAAAGACCTCCTTTGACTTTATGAACATGAAACGTCTCGCCTTTGCCTTTCCCTCGACCCTGGTGCTTATCGGCCTGATTGCCATGGTGCAAATCTGGCGAGGGCAGGCCAATCTCGGCGTCGACTTTTCCGGTGGTTCCCTGTTGCAATACAAGGCAAGCACGGAATTCTCCATGGCCGAGGTTCGCACCGCCCTTGCTGCCGGCGATTTAGCTTATGTAGACATTCAGCAGGTTGAAAACGAGCAGCGGCTGATCGTCAAAGCCAAAAAATCAGAGGAAGTGGTCGCCAACCTTGCCGATAAAGTTAGTGCAGTCCTCACAGCGGCCCTTCCCGATAAAGGCTTTGCTCTTGAAAGCGAATCGGAAATCGGCTCCTCGGTCAGTTCGGCCCTTCGCAATCAGGCAATTGTTGCCATTATCCTCTCCTTTGTTGGCATCATTGTCTACCTCGCCTTCCGCTTTGATATCCGCTTCGGCGTCGCCGCCGCCATCTCCACCTTCCACGATATTATCGTGCTGGTAGGGATTTGTTGGCTACTTAACCTTGAGTTCACCCTGCTCATCGTCACTGCCCTGCTCACCCTGGCCGGCTACTCCCTCAATGACACGGTGGTCGTCTTTGACCGTA
>CAYSON010000059.1:576-7600 GCA_964432635.1 uncultured Desulfopila sp. | reverse complement strand
GCCGACAAGGACCACTTTGAGAAGACCGTCAACACCAGTATCAACGAAACCCTGAGCCGTACGGCGATCACCGGCATGACAACTCTCTTTACCCTGCTCGCCTTAATGTTCTTCGGCGGGGCGGTGCTTTATGATTTTGCCTTTGTGCTCACGGTCGGTATCTTGTTTGGCACCTATTCCTCGATCTTTGTCGCCAGCCCGCTTTTGACCGTGTGGAAACGAGAAGGAAGCGAGTTGGGATACAGCCATGGTTGAAAAGCGGCAGTTGCCGTCCCAAGCTGTCGCTATCGACGGTAACAGCACGTTTGCCTTTGCCTGTCACCAGGGGTTGTCCTGCTTTACCGAGTGTTGTCGGATGCTTGAATTAGCCCTCAGCCCCTATGACATGCTACGCTTACGGCGTGGCACGGGCTTGACTTCGGCGCAGTTGCTCGAGCGTTACCTCATCATCGAGCAGGATCCCGGCGAGCCTTTTCCTCGTCTCTATCTGTCCATGGTTGATGACGGTCGGGCAAGCTGCGCTTTCGTTACCCCCAACGGTTGTTCCGTATATCAGCATCGGCCCGGGGCCTGCCGCACCTTCCCCCTCGGTCGTGGAGTCGGACGTTGCGGCAAGACGCTCTCCGAGCAGTTTGTGCTGATACCCGAGCCTTTTTGCAAGGGATTCGGCACGGACCACCGCCACACCCCACACCAGTATATAAGCGATCAAGAGGCGACGGAGTATAATCGTTACAACGACCGGGTTACGCAAATACTCCAACATGACGCTATCCGTGCCGGCTTCAATCCCTCCCAGGGCGATGTTGATTCATTTCTCCTGCTGCTCTATGACCTCGACACCTTGAGACTGCGCCTGCGACAAGGACGCTTTCCTGACGCCGGACCAACAATGAGAGAGGTTGGCAAACAAGGAAGCGACGAGGAATTGCTCGACGCTGCTCTCGACCTCCTGCCGCGCCTCATCTTTCCTCAACGAGGAGCGCCTTGCCGCCAGCCGGAAAGGGCCAAATTGCCCTGAGATCATTGGCGACGTACCAACTGACAACCCCTGCTCAATCAATGTATGATTACCAACCAACCCGCCAAGAATGGGAGGCCTTCCGTGCTCAAACTCATCGTCTTTGACTGTGACGGGGTGATGTTCGACTCCCGCCAGGCCAATATCATGTACTACAACTCCTTATTGGCCTATTATCACTTACCGCCGATGATCGCGGAAGAGGAAGAATTCGTGCACATGCACAGCGTTTACGATTCGGTGCAACACATTTTTCGAAACTACCACTCTCCGACACTCGATACAGTCCACGCTCATCGGCTCCAAGGAGATTATTCCGCTTTTATGCCCTACATGGCAATGGAACCTGAGCTCAGACCGTTTCTGGAACGGGTTAAGGATCGGTATCATTTGGCGATTTCCACCAATCGCACCAACACCATGATCCCCCTGCTGCAACGTTTTCAGTTAGATGGGTATTTTGGCAAGGTCATGACCGCCGACAAGGTCGCCAATCCGAAACCGGCCCCAGACGCACTTCTCGAACTCCTCGATTTCTATCGCTGCCACCCGGAAGAAGCGATCTTCATCGGAGACTCGATTGTTGACGAGCAACATGCGGCGGGGGCGGGCGTATCATTGATAGCCTTTAAAAACCCGGCGCTGAACGCCACCTACCACGTCCAAGGTTTTCTGGAGATCCTCAGTCTTCCGCCGTTTGCCAAACATACACCTTGAACAAAACGACGACGGAGGCGAAATCCAGCACGGCATCATTATGGTTGCTCTTCGTCAACACGCTTAACCCCTTCCATCAGCAACATCATAAAGTCACCGATTTCCGCAGCCCGCATCTCTTGCGGGGAGAGGCCGGTGGTAAACCGGTACCTCCCTTTCTTCTCGGCGAGAATTTTGAAAATAGCCTCCTCATTTTTGAGCATACCGAGTTCGGCATTGATGATACATCCTTGCCGAAAGGAGACCTTGCCGGTTTTTCCGGGGAAATCCATGGTGAGAACCCCGGTTTTCTGGTGCATGTGAAAGATCTGGAACAATTCTGCCGGAACAATTTCCTCAACCCGCCCACTCATTCCGGACGAGAAATCTCGCGTCCGGGCCTCGTTGGTCTGGCGAAGACGTAACGCCATGAGTTGCGCCATATAGGCCTGCACCGCCGGACTGTGACCGAGCAACCGGCCAAAGGCATCTCCGGCAACCGCCAGCAGCCTCGATTTCCTGGTGGCTAGAACCGTCGAAACCGCGACGTCGGCACCAAGATAGCTCATCTCGCCGCAAACCTCCCCCTGGCCAAGCGTCGCCAAGGTGACTCCAACATCTTCCACCCGCAGTTCCCCAAAAAGAATCAGGTAAAGATTGAGATTTTTTTCCCCCTTGCGGATGACGATTGCTCCAGCATCGACAAGAATTTCTTGCATCTGCGGCACCAGGGAGCCTCGTTCCTCTTGCGACAACAGCCGCATCAAAGGTGACTCCAGCCATGTCGGATCGACCTGCATTGACCCAGCCAGATCGGCAGTTGCCTTTTCTCCCCCATGACTCTGCTGCTTGTCCGCGGAATCAATAAGGGTAAACTTAATCAACCCCCGACAACCGCTGCAGTTGTATACGACATCACGGTACGCTTCGAGGTTTTCCTGTTTTTCCTGCAATAATTTGAACAACAGTTCGGTCATATCGCGAACGAGGATCAAACAAAATTCCTTGCCCTCTGGACAGGCCAGGGTCTTTTCGGAAAGTAAAAGCCTCTCTCCGATTTTGTACAGAGGACAATTCTTTTCTGCGGTAATCTGAAAAACGGCGCGCACGGTCGTCATAGGCGTGAAGAGCACGGAAATTACAAACGCAGCAACTGCTAGGATCGGTCGCCTCCGATTTTATCCAAATCAGGACAAATCCTGGTGTTGATGAAATTTTCTTTGTCTTGTCAGGATGAGCTGATATACTTGGAAAAAGTATACCAGCCACCATTAATCAAGCACGTAATATTATAACGCTATGTCTATCTCCCCTGATCAGCTCGGTGAAATTCATCGTTCTTTGCAACTGACATTTCACGACCATCCTGCCATTTCCATCACCCCAATCAAGGGAGATCCTCCGGAACGGTACGAAATCACCTACAAAATTTCCGGATACATCAAGACCGGGAAAAGCAACGCCATGCTGGTTGAAGAGCATCGGGTCGAGCTCAACATTCCTTTCGGTTTTCCACATTTCCCCCCTAGTTGCAAGCCAAAAACCGATATTTTCCACCCGGACTTCGATCCAGCCGCGGTTTGCCTGGGAGACTTCTGGAAACCAGGCAACGAGGTGGCTGATCTCGTTATTCATCTGGGGAGATTAATAAACGGTGAGATCTACTCCATTGACAACGCTTTCAATGAAGAGGCGGCGAAGTGGTATAATGAGAACAGCGGCATGTTCCCTTTGGCGAAAATCAGTTGGAAACAGGGGGGTGCTGGGACTCTAAAAGAACCAGAGGATGATGTACCTCAAATAGATACCATAGAGGATTCGGATCTCACCAGTGATTTTGACTATCTCTCCCTGGAAAGCACATCTGAGACCGAGCTTTCCCAGCTACCCACGTCCGCTACGGCGAACATGAACTCCACACAGGAGAACATCAACTATCTATATTCGCTTAAAAATCGAAAAAAATTCTTTAAGCTCACCCAAATCTTTGAGCGAACTCCACCCGCTTCAGAAGAGGCCAGACTACTTTACAACCTGTGCAGCGAAGAAATCGACAAGGCGGAAGAACTCTATCGGGGCGTAAAGGAAATGCAAGAGGCAAGCAGCCTTTTAACCGATCCAAGACTTGCTCCAAGCTATCGAGATGCTCAGAGGGCAGAAGCCGCTGGCTACCTTAAAAAAGCAACGCGGTTACTTTTAGAGATTGGCACCATCGTCAGCGACTACCCCAATCTCGAAGCAGACCGGCGTCTGCTCGAAGCATCCCTGGCGTTGTTAAAGGACGGTACTTCCTCTTCCACTACCGATATCGACCTATTGAGTCTCCAAAATGGTGCCACTTCCGATGCTTCATCCGCCCCAACCTCAACCAGGAAAACAAGCAAAAACGAGAGGAATAAAAAGGCCATTGCCATAAAATCCAATATTTTCAGCCCTAAAGCGCTCGCTGTGATGTTTGGAATAGTAGCCACTGTGGCAATTTGTGGATTGTTAGGAATTCGCTATTACGGCTTTCGCCAACTCCATATCGCTGCTGCGGAACTTGCTTCCTGCAAAAGCTTTTTGGATGCCAACAATTTTGAGGCTGCCAAATCTTCTTGTGAACAGGCACTGCACAACTCTGCCCCCCCCTTTGGTTTCCTTCACAGTGACAGTACTTCACTTACGGCTAGAATCAATGAGACCTTAAACTCTGAAAAACTCCGCCAGGGTCTTGCCGGCATGATGCTGTTTAACGGAAAGTATCTCCCTAAGAATGAGGCGCTTGCTCTGGAGTCATTCAGCCGTCAGCAGAAAGAAGCGGAAACAGTATTTAGCCAACAAAAATGGCCCGAGGCTGAGGAGCGCTACCTCAAGCTGCTCGCTCTTGCCGAAAAAGGGCCGGTACCTGAGGCAAACAGCGTCAAAGAAATCAAAAACAGATTGGCCTACCTGCGCTTTGCTAAGACGTTTGGCAACGCTACCGCCCTGCTCGCCGATGGGAAATGGCAGGAGGCGACGGGTGAATTACAGAAGGCCAAAGGATTATTGGGATCCCTGCCGGAGGATGATAGAAGACGCCATGAAGCGGAGTTGAATGCCGCTCTCGCCAAATGTAACTTCGAGGAGTTTCGCAAATTGGGAGACGACTTCTTTTCCAAGTCCGATTGGTTGAATGCCATCAATACCTATAAAACGGCCTTACCGACCGCTGACAGAGAAGACCTCGCCTCGCAAGAAACCTTAAAAGGACTTCGTGAAAATATCGCCCGGGCCGAATTGTACGCCACCATCGATGCCGGCAACAAGGCCTTCACCACCGGAAAATGGGAAGAAGCCATCGTTGAATACAACAGGGCCGGGAACATCCTCAGCTCTCAAATGGAGACGATAAAAACCGCCGATGCCCAGTTCACTCGCCAGAAAATAGACCGCATCATCCTGCAAACCATGGTGATAAGGGATCGCCAAGCCGCGCAAACGGCGGAAATCGACAAAAAGGACCCGATCTCCGCGCGTACCATCTACCGGCAGCTGGTGACAACGCTGAACAAGAGCGGCTTCGCCGGCGAGGAGGAATTTGCCGAGATCAAGAAGACGAGTCTGGTGGCGATCGAGGGACTGGATAAAAAGATCTATTTGGGCGAGAAAGAACGCTACCTGAAAGATAATTTCCGCAGCCTTTTTCAGCAAAACTACCCAGCGGCCGTTGCCGAAAATCTCACCAATCCCCAGATGACTTTTGTCAAAGAAGCGGACAACAAACTCATCTTCAAGATGCAATGCAACGAGACCGGACAAGGCCGTCCTCTCACCCTGATTATGTTCTACGCCTACGATAAAACTGGGAATGTCTGGCAGTTTTACTCCGAACAGCAATGATCAGATATGCTCTGTCGCATACCGCTTTTTCCTAGACGAGAAAGCGGAACTCACCTTTTCCCAAAAGGTTATGCAGATGAAGGAGACCGAGCATTCTCTCCTCGCCGTCGATGATCGGCAGAGCGGTAATCTCATGGCTCTGCATGATGCTCAGAGCGTCAGCCGCCAGATGTGAACCGTCGATACAAATAGGATTCTTAGTCATCAATTGGGCGGCTGTCAGGGTGTCGATCGGTTGAGTTCCGACCACCGCTCGGCGAATATCGCCATCGGTGACGATTCCCAAAACTCTCTGTTGCTCATCGACAACCACCAATGCCCCCATGTTTTTCTCGTTGAGCACCCTGATCGCCAAGGCAGCCGAGGCCTGCGGTCCGATGGCAGGAATATTTTCTCCGGTCAGCATCACTTCCGTGACCCGCACCTTCAACCTCTGGCCAAGGCTTCCACCCGGATGGTTGAAGCGGAAATCTTCTTCCTGAAACTTTTTGCGATTGAGCAGCACGACCGCCAAGGCATCGCCCATGGCCAGCGTCGCTGTGGTGCTGGCGGTTGGCGCCAAGCCCAGCGGACATGCCTCCTTGGGTACCCTGATATCGAGCACGGCGTCGGCCACGTAGGCCAGCGACGACCGCTGCTCTCCGGTCATGGCAATAATGCGGTTGCCACGCCTCTTCAAGGTCTGCAACAAGCCGTTAAGCTCCGTGGTTTCCCCTGAATAGGAGATGGCGAGGATGATGTCGCCGTCCATCACCATGCCGAGATCCCCGTGCATCGCCTCGACCGGATGTAAAAAAAACGATGGCGTCCCGGTGCTGTTCATGGTCGCGGCGATCTTTTGGCCGACGATACCTGATTTTCCTATGCCAGTGATAACGACTCGCCCCGGACCGGCAAGAATCATCTCAACCGCTCTGAGGAAGGATTCACCGATCCGCGAGCGGATCGCTGCCAACCCCTCTTCCTCTATACGAAGCACCTCTTTGGCCGCCTCAATCGACATAGTCCTCTCGCCTCTCTTGCTGTCATTGTACCCCATGTGCACCAACCTCTATACCTGGAACGGAACTTTGAAAAAGGCGCACGAACGCTGTAAAGCGGAGCCCATGATACTCATCCAACCGTGCACTTGCAAGACCTTGTCGTGCGCCTTGCCTTCCACTTGCCAACTGCTTGGGTTTTTCCCGACAAAATACTGCCAAGATACACTCACTTTTTTTCCAAACATTCGAAAAACTGGTGTATAAAGCAGGATTAATCTTTCGCAAAAGAAAGAACTTCGTCACCCTGATGATTTCTCTTTCGTCCTGGAGCAACCGTCTCCAACGCAAGTGAAACCTTCCCACAACCATTCCTCTTCATAAAACGGTGCTGGTATGTCTGACTATCTCTTTACCTCCGAATCGGTTTCCGAAGGCCATCCCGACAAGGTAGCCGATCAAATCT
>CAYSON010000059.1:0-566 GCA_964432635.1 uncultured Desulfopila sp. | reverse complement strand
CCCCGTCGCCAGGGTAGGATGCGAAACCCTAGTCACCACCGGCATGGCGGTCATCGCTGGTGAGATTACCACTTCTGCTTGGGTCGACATACCCGATGTGGTGCGGCAGACCATTCGCAAAATCGGATACAATTCCTCGGAAATGGGCTTCGACTGGCAATCCTGTGCTGTTATCACCTCCATCGACAAGCAATCCCCAGATATCGCCCAGGGAGTCAACGAGGGCAGCGGTCTTGACTTGGAACAGGGCGCCGGCGATCAGGGCCTGATGTTCGGCTATGCCTGCAACGAAACCGAGGTTCTCATGCCTTTGCCGATTTCCTTAGCCCATCGCCTCACCAAACGCCAATCAGAGGTTCGTAATACGGGAACTCTTCCCTGGCTCCGACCCGATGCTAAAAGCCAAGTGACCATTCAATATGCCAACAATGTCCCGTTGCGCATTGAAGCGGTGGTGCTCTCCACTCAGCACGAGGCCTCGGTCAGTTATAGCGACCTCAAGGAAGGAGTTATGGAGGAGATCCTCAAACCGGTTCTCCCTGCCACAATGGTCGACGCTCAGACCA
>CAYSON010000058.1:0-11035 GCA_964432635.1 uncultured Desulfopila sp. | reverse complement strand
GGAATGATGATTATCTCGAAACTCCCACGTATTTACGAAAAAACGCTAATTAGTGACTCCTCGTTTGGTTGCGTGTTTCTCGTTTAATCGAGCGTGTTATGACAAACGGAGAAAAGTCGGCCGAGGTCCTTGAAGCATCACTGAAACCAAAGGCCTCGGCCGGACTCGAGCCCTTTAAACTGGTCGAATATTTCTCTTTTTCCAGTCTTGCCGTAATTCTCATATTCACCCTCCTGCTTTCTTGGCTGATTTCCGAAAATGCCCGTAAGGTCATGCTCGAGCAAAATGAGGAGTATTCGCTGCTCCTTGCCGAGAATCTCAACCAGCAGGTGTTCCGCCGTTTCGTGTTACCCGCGGTCATCCGTTACGGTGGCATCGCCCTGCGCAATCCCGAACAGTTCGAACTCCTCGACGATATCGTCAAGGGTGTCACCCAAGGCCTCAAGATCGATTCGGTCACTATCTACGATTCGAGCAAGAACATCATCTCCTACTCGACCATTTCAACCCTGGTCGGCAAAGAAGGGATCGGCGCTGCCGAATACTACAAGGCCCTCAAGGGAACGCCCAACTCCCGCTTCACCTACGCAGGCTCGGTGCTCAGCCTGCTCGGCATCACCAGCGAGGTGAGCTGCGAATTGAAGACCTTCATCCCTTTCCGTCAGGTGCGCAAGGAGAGCGACAGCTCCAGCGAATTGATCATGGGGGTCATCGAAATTGAAAAGGACCTCACCGGCAACTACGCCAACATTCTCCGCCTGCAAGGTCGGATTATTATGGTGTCGAGCGGGATCATGGGTATCCTCTTTCTGGTGCTGCGCTATATCGTTTCCCGGGCTGGCTCGATCATGGAGCGGCGCTCTCTGGAGCGCTTGCGCCTTGAGGAGAAGCTCAATCAGGCTGAGCGATTGGCACACCTTGGAGCCATGGTGGCCACGGTCAGCCACGAGATCAAGAGTCCCCTGGGTATTGTCCGCAGCACCGCCGAGATTCTTGAAAAGCGCATCCAGAAGTTGGCCCCGGGTAGCGAGCATTTGGCCCAAATAGTCATTGACGAAACAGTGCGGCTCAATAATATCGTGGTACAATTTCTCGATTTTGCCCGACCGCCGTTGGCCGAATTGGCTCCGGGACAGGTCAACGAGGTGGTGCATAAGCTGCTTGGCTTTATCTCCCCGGAGCTGACGCGACAGGCAATCACCCTCGAGAGCGATCTCGCCCCCGACCTGCCTGTGCATAATCTTGATGGGGAGTTGCTCTACCGAGCCTTACTCAATATCCTCATCAACAGTATCCAGGCGGTTTCTGGCGAGGGCTGCTTGTGGGTCACCACCCGGCATGCTGCGGCAGGGGAAACCGAGTTGCTTATCTCCGACAACGGCGTTGGCATCGCCGCCGATAAGTTTGATCAGATATTTCTCCCTTTCTTCAGCGAAAAGCACAAAGGCACCGGGTTGGGGCTGGCCATCGCCAAAAATATTCTCGACAGCCACAACGCGACCATCACCGTGCAGAGCAAGGAAGGTCTGGGCACCACCTTCGCCATCGTTTTTCCACCCCTGGCCTGAGGCGAACGTCGAGAGGAGGCACCATATTCTTCGACCGGGTGCTTGGGTTTTGCCTTTTTACAGAAATAATGTTCATATGTCGATAACTCGATTGCCGATTTGCAGGGTGCTGAGGCTGTGTTGCCCCGCGAGCCGATCATTTCCTACAGAATGAGGTGAAGGTCCATGAGTAAACGTATTGTCATTGTCGGGGGGGTGGCGGCCGGACCAAAGGCTGCCTGCCGCATCAAACGCTTGGCGCCCGACTATCAGGTAACCATGGTTGACCAGGATAGTCTCATTTCCTACGGCGGCTGCGGCATTCCCTATTATGTCTCGGGTGATGTCGCCGATGAAAAGGAGTTGCGTTCCACCAGTTTTCACATGGTTCGCGACGAACGTTTCTTCGAGAAGACCAAGGGCGTGACCACCCTGACCTCGACCAGGGCTTTGGCCATTGATCGCGGTGCCAAGGAGGTAAAGGTTGTTGATCTCAAAAGTGGCGAACATACGCGTCTGCCCTACGACACCCTGCTGCTGGCCACCGGCAGCATGCCCATCACCCTGCCTATCCCCGGACATAACGGTGATGGAGTCTTTGCGCTCAGTGATCTGCACCAGGCCATCGCCATCAAGGATCGCTTGGCCAAGGGCCAGGTCGGCAAGGCGGTGGTCATCGGCGGTGGGGCCATCGGCATCGAGATGGCCGAAGCGCTCACCGACCTGTGGGGCATAGAGACCGCGCTGGTCGAGTTCAGGGAGCAGTTGCTGCCACGTATCATCGACTGGCCGCTGGCGGTCATTCTTGAGAAGGAGCTGCGCGACAACAATGTCGCGGTCTATCTCGGCGAGGCGGCTGAGGAGATCGTCACCGACGCTGCAGGGAAGGTGACGGCAGTGCGCACCGGCAAGCGCACCCTCGAGGCCGATCTGGTGATCATGGCGGTCGGCGTGCGACCGCGATCGGAGTTGGCCCGCGAGGCCGGCCTGCATGTCGGCGCAAGCGGCGGCATCGTCGTCAACACCAGGATGCAGACCTCCGACAGCAACATTTACGCGGCCGGCGATTGCGTCGAGATTGCCCACTTGGTCTCCGGAAAACGCTTTGTCGCCCCCTTCGGCAGTATGGCCAATAAAGAAGGGCGGGTGGCCGCCGACAATATCGTCGGCATCCCCTCGGTGTTCAAAGGCGGAGTGGGCAGTTTCATCGTCAAGGCCTTCAAGCTGTCGGTGGGGGCGGTGGGGCTCTCCACCGTTGCCGCCCGCGAGGAGGGCTTCGAGGTCGAGTTTTCGCTGACCTCGCCCTCGGATCGGGCCCATTTTTATCCTGGTCAGGACATCGTCTGTCTGCAATTGCTCTTTGACCGGCGCACCCGTAGAGTGCTTGGTTTTCAGGGTACTGGCCCGCTCAATGATGCCCTGTCGGCGCGCATCGGCGCTGCCGCCGTGGCGCTCACTGGTGGCGCTACCATCGATGACTTGGCCAATGTCGAAATGGCCTATTCACCGCCTTTTTCCTCGGCCATTGATCCACTCAACGCCGCTGCCTATGTCGCTGATAATCTCTGCGACCGACGCATGCGGCAGATGACCATGGAGGAGTATTTTGCCTGGATGGCCGAGCCGTCGACGCGACCCGATTGGGTGGTGCTTGACGTGCGCCACGTCAAGCAGGCGGCACCCTTCATCGAAAAATTCGGGCCTTCCCTCTGGCTCTCCATGCCTTCCGATGAGCTACGCGATCGCTATGCGGAACTCCCCAAGGACAAATGTCTGGCCATTTTCTGCAATGCCGGGTCGCGCTCCTACGAGGCTCAGGTCTTTCTCGATTCGCTGGGGTTGACCAACAACATTGTCATCCCGGGCGGTTTCAACGTCATTCGCCGCATGGGCCCGGAGTGGCTGCCGGTACGCTGATCGGTACAGCTGTCTTGTCATCTCCCCCTGCTGCGATGAAGCGCGCGGCAGGGGGATTTTTTTTCCCCGAAGATTAGACAAGGGTTGAGCAGTCATGATATGATGAGAGGCAAAGTAAGGGGGACGGGTGTCGTCGCGACAGCCATCTCCACATCATTTACTGGAATGTGAGGCTTGCCCCCTATGACCACTGTCAACCCCAAGGATATGATCGAGGAGATTCAGGCGAATATCGAAACCGGCGACCGGATAAAGGCGCAACTGGTGCTCGCCCATATGCATGAGGTTGATCAGAAGACCCGCAATCGCCTCATGTATCTGCTCACCCGGGCCAATGCCGATTTTTCTGTGCCGCTGTTTATCTATCTGCTCAAGCATCAGGCGGTGGTTGCTGAGGAGATGCCAATCATTCGCGAGACCCTGTTGTCGATCCTCGTTGCCAATCCGCAAAAACTGATCGACTACCTCACCTCGCCGCTGATCATCGATAAGACCGAGTTGATTCGCGTCGTCGGGGAACTGCGACTCGAGGAGGCCACCTCGAGCCTGCTGCAATTGATCGCCGCCTCGGAAAACGATGCAGAGATTCTGCTGATCATCGAAAGCCTCGGTCTGGTCGGCGATCCCGAAGCCATCAATACCCTCACCGACTATCTCTACGCCGCCAACAAAGAGCTGATCGTCGCCGCTATCCAGGCCCTCGGCCAGGTCGGCACGCCCACTGCCATGCACCGCCTGGCTGAGCGGATGGGCACCGACAACGAGATCGACTACCTCATCCTCTCCATCTTTTCCGAGGTACAGGATCAGGTCTCCCTGGAAAAGCTTAACGATACCATCCGTTCCCACTACGCGCATATGCGCACCTTTGCCAAGGCGGAACTGGTGCGCATCGGGCCCAAGGCGGTGCCGATTCTCATCGACAATCTGCTCCACGACGACCCCGACTTCCGTATCCACACCCTCAATGTCTTGGGAGATATCGGGGACGAGTCGGCCATCGTCCCCATCCGTAAGCTCCTTGCCAATGAGCCGAGGAGTGCCAATGTCCGTTTCGCCGCCTACGAGGCCCTGGCGATGCTGCCCCTGAAAAAGGGGGCTTACACCCTCACCGCCGGGTTGACCGATCCCGAGGATCATGTCTGCATCGCAGCCGCTCGGGCCATCGACCGCAATTTTTCGCCGATCCTCGCCGCCGGCATCAAGAACCTGCTGCGTGGACCCGAGAAGGAGGCACGCCACATCGCTAAGATCATCGTCAACGGCCAGGTCGACAACATCTTTCTCAGTCTCGCCGACGACGAGGTGTTCGAGCAGATGGCCCTTGAGTATCTGCCGCACACCCACCGCGACATTCGCGATCACTACCACGGTCTGCTGCTCCAGGCCGGCAGGCGCGATTTTGCCAAGAAGCTCACCGGCAACGTTGATACCGGCACGCGCCAGAAGATCGTGGCGGTCGACGATTCGCGGATGATCCTCAACATCTACAAGGCCACCCTGCACGAACTGGGATATGACCCGGTGCTCTTCGAGTTTCCGGCTTCGGCCCTGCAATGGCTGCAGAGCGAAAAGCCCCTAATGGTCCTCACCGATCTCAATATGCCGGAGATTACCGGGATTCAACTGGCCGAGCGGGTGCGGCAGATCCATACCGCCAAGGCTGTGCCGATCATCATGGTCACCACCCAGAACGAAAGCCAGGATAACGAGGCGGCGCTTGCCGCCGGCGTCAATTCCATCCTCCACAAACCCTTCAACGCCAAGAGTCTCGGTGAGGCCATCAATAAGGTATTGAACGGATGAGCCGGCAGGCCCTGATGAGGCTCAACCCTCTGGTCAAGGCGACCAGCACGTTGTCCTCCATATCACCGCTGGCGTGGACGCAGAGGAGGGTGTGGATATGGTGATCGGCCAGCGGATTGGTCAGAAGTACAGTGGACAATTGCAAAAGCGGGTTGGGCGGGCTGTCTGAGCGGCTCAGGCGTTGCCCCGGGGGAAGAAATGCAGGACGCCGTCGATGTCGGAGGTGTCGCAGATATGCCCGAGCTCCAATTCGAAGTCGAAATACTCTTCGATGCCTTCGATCTTCAGGCACAGCGCAGGACCGTTGGGCAGGTGATAGACTACCGTGCTCACTCCGGTTAAGTCAATAGGACGATTGAATAATTTCATTTAGGGCCATACCTTGTGCCGAAGACGGCGAGAACAGGGAGCAACGAACAGCTTGAATCCTCCGTCATATACGAGGAAATCGGCAAAACTGCAACAGGTAAGGAGAGGGGCGGCAAGAATCGCCGCAAGTGACATCGACCGAGGAAAACGGGTTGTTGCCACGGGGTGGCTGTTCGCTTTCTCGACGTTTCGAGGGAAAGTGGTTTACAGGGCTGTCCACCCCGTTTATTATGCACAGTTCCGTGCGACAAAAACCCTGTTCGGGTTCTAATAGACTATTTCCTAAGGTGATGTAATGAGTGACGCAGGACAAGACGGCAAAGAGAAAATACTTTTCGGCAAAGAAAAAAACCCTTCCTCCATCGTTCCCAGAAAGCTCTCCCTTGATAGCCCCCTGAAATTCCGCTGTCATCCCGGTGTTCGCTGTTTCACCGCCTGCTGTGGCGGCATCAAGATCGTTCTTACCCCCTACGACATCCTGCAGCTGACCCGACGGCTGGGCCTTGCCGCCCATGAGTTCCTTCATCTCTATACCACCCCCAGTTACCTGGAAAACACCGACATGCCCGGGGTGACCATCAAATTGCGGGAAGAAGACAACAAATGTCCCTTTGTCACCCCGGAGGGGTGCACTGTTTACACCGATCGACCCACCGCCTGCCGCTATTACCCGGTGGGCATGGCCGACTTCCACGAGGGCGGCACCCGAGACGCCGAGGGCAACGAGCAGGTCAAAGAAGAGGAAAAGTTCTTCTTCTTGGTGAAAGAGGACCACTGTAAGGGTTTCGAGGAGGACAAGCAGTGGACCATCCGCGAATGGCGTGCCGACCAAGGTGTCGACGTCCGCGACGAAATGAACAAGGAGTGGTTGCGCCTGGTGATGCGGCGCAAGTCCTTTGGCCAACAGGCGACCTTGTCGGAGCAGGCCAAAAGGATGTTCTTCATGGCCTCCACCGATATTGCCACCTTCCGCAAGTTTGTGTTCGAGAGCTCCTTCCTCGAAACCTACGAGATCGACGAGGAGACCATTGCCAAAATCAAGGAGGACGATGTCGAGTTGATGTTCTTTTCCTTCAAATACCTGGCTGCAACCCTCTTCGGCGCCAAGGTCTTGAAAATTCGCGAGGAAAAGATCAAGGCCAAGATCATCGAGATCAAGCAGCGTCAGGACGACAGTGTTATGCAGTCGATCAAGGAGTACGAGGAATTGAAGGCCGAATCGGATCGGTTGAAAAAAGCGGACGGCAAGAAGTAGGGGCGACTGCACCCATCAATGCAAAAAGGCCGGGCCGGTGTCAAACCGCCCGGCCTTTTTTTTGTGCGAAAATGGCAGTGGTTCACCGCCGAAACTGTCCGGATCAAACCGAGTTGACTTTATCAAAAATGAGTTTGCGACAGGATGTCGGCATGGTGCGAGCGACATGGCGAAAACCGTGAAAATGGTTTTTAATGCGCCGTAACTCGTCCCACTGTACCAAGAAGTTGCGCGATTGTCGTCTAAGGCGCGTCCAATTCCAATCAAAGCGGGGGGCTGAGTCCCAACCGGTGGCACATTTCGACCTTTTATCGAGCAAATGAGTAATGTTGATCGGCCCCATCAATGACACCAAATAAGAGGTCAGGCCCGACCGCGTCGGCGGATGTGCCTCGCTGTGCAAGGAAGATACCATGGTAGGCATGCAGGACCCGCAGCTGCAACGGCTTCTCGCCTTTTTGGCGGAGCTTGAAGACGTTGTCTTTCTCGATACCTCGCGGCCGGATGGGGAGAATCTTCATTCCCTGCTCTTTCTTGATCCCCGCGAACGACTGCGCTGCCGCTTGGGAGACGACCCTCAGGAGTACCTGCAGATTCTGCAGGAGCGACTCGACTGCGGCCATTTTCTCGCCGGATGGGTTGCTTATGAGTTCGGCGCTCTGCTTGAGGCTGGTCTTGTGCCGCGTCCGGCAGCGGACAGGGACGACGGGGTGGTTCTGGCCGATCTCGGCGTCTATGGCCGACCCAGGGTGTTCGATCATAACACCGGGACCACCGACTTTCCTTTGAACGGTGAACTGCCGCTGGAAGAGGAGGGATACCGCATCGACAGGCTCCGGCCGAACATGGACGAGGAGGAATTCGTTGCCGCCCTAGAGGCGGTGCGGTGCTATATAGGGGCGGGGGATAGCTATCAGGTCAACTACACCATGAAACTGCTGTTCGATTTTCGCGGGTCGCCCGAGGCGCTCTACCGCGATTTGCGGCGCAATCAGTCAGTGGGCTATGGCGCCTATCTTCGCCGTGGTGATGAGCGGATCCTCTCATTTTCCCCGGAGCTGTTCTTTCGCAAATCAGGTAAGGAGATCACCGCCCGACCGATGAAGGGCACCTTGGTGCGTGGCCGTTACGGCGAGGAGGAGGGCGAGCGGATGCGCGAACTCCATGAGGACGGCAAGAACCGCAGCGAAAACGTCATGATCGTCGATCTTCTCCGTAACGATTTGTCGCGTTTGCTGCACGGCCACGGCCAAAGCCGGGTCTATGTTCAGTCGCTGTTCGATGTCGAACCCTACGAAAGCCTGCTGCAAATGACCTCCACGGTCAAGGCCGCCGCCGATCCGCAGATCATGGGCAATCTTAAACTCACCGAGATCTTTCGCGCCCTTTTTCCCTGCGGCTCGATCACCGGAGCCCCGAAGATTCGCACCATGGAGATCATCAACGAGCTCGAAGTGGGGCCGCGCGGCGTCTATACCGGGGCAATCGGCTACTTTGCTCCCGACGGTTCGGCCGCCTTCAACGTGCCGATTCGCACCGTGCGCTTGCAGGATGGCCTTGGCGAGATGGGGGTTGGGGCTGGGATTACCTACGACTCCGAGCCCCACGAGGAGTGGCGCGAATCTCTGCTCAAGGGGCGCTTTCTCACCCATCGCCAGCCTGAGTTTCACCTCTTCGAGACCCTGTTGTGGCGTCATGACGGGGGCTACTATCTCCTCGACGAGCACCTGGGGCGACTTGCCGAGGGGGCGGAGTTCTTTAAATTTTTTTGTGATATCGATATGGTATCTCGGCGTCTTAACGAGGTGGCGGCATCCTCTGGGGCCGCCTGTCGGCGGGTGCGGGTGCGGCTGGCAAAGGACGGACGGGTGAGCATTGATGTTGTCGAAGCTGAACCACCGGCGCATCTCACCCTGCCTCTTCGCCCAGAACGGCCCGAGGACAAGCTGCCACGGGTCGCCTTTGCCACTGTGCCGGTGGAGACCACCTCACCCTGGGTCTATCACAAGACCTCCCGCCGCGACCTCTACAGCCGAGAATATGGTCGGGCCCAAGCCGAGGGGCATTGGGATCGTCTTTTCTGCAACGAGCGCGGTGAGGTGACCGAGGGCTGCATCAGCAACATCATCATTTTTCGTGAAGGACAGTTTGTGACCCCGCCGGTAAAATGTGGTCTGCTTCCTGGGGTGATGCGGGGAAAACTGCTGGCCGCTTCCGCGCCGTCGCTTGGCGAGGCGGTGTTGACGGAGCACGAAGTGCGTGCTGCCGAAGCGGTTTATTTGTGCAATTCAGTGCGCGGAGTGGTCAGGGTCACTTTGCTCTAATCGCCGCAGTCACCCGTCGAGGGTGCTATAGTCATTTGATCAGTGTACGGTGGGGGGATCTTCTTCGGCAGGTGTAGGGAGCGGTGGGCTGATCAGCCGGTGCCGTGCCCCCAGTTGTCGCGCCAGGGTCATGAAAGAGGAAGGCAGGGGGACATCGCGCTCCTCCATCAGGTAGCCGAACTCCTTGGCCCGCACCAGGATGCTGGAGCTGTCGATGCCCTGCTGGTGGTCGCACAGGGTTTGGATACGCAGGGCATCGGTGATCTCGCCGCACAGCTCGGCGAGATCTTCGCGGAGCGCCAGCATCTCCTGTTCGATTGCACCCCGGTGTTGCTCGCGGAAGGCGACCACCGCAGGAACGGGGTTGTCGCTGCCGAAGACCTCGTTGGTGATGGCCGCGGCCAGACCGAGCAGATAGCGCTCGTCGTGCCGCGAGCGTTTTTTTGTCAGCAGCTCCTTGGTTTGTTTGAAGAAGACCATCTGAACGACGGCCACCGCCTCGCGAAGCGCCTCGATAAGGCGTGATTGATCGTGGTTCATGGCCTGCTCAAAGGACGAACTTGACTGCCTCGCTGTTCTTGAGGCGCTCGAAAATATTCAACCGCACCGTCTCGCTCGGCACCACTACGTCGGCATTGACGCTGACATAGCGGCCTTTCGAGCTCTGGTGCGAGGGGCTCACCATGACCTCATGCGGGGCGCAGGCGGTGGTGATGGCCTGGTGCAGAAGCAGGCGATCCTCGCCGATGACCTTGTAGGTCCAGGCACAGGGGTAGGAGATTTCCGGTCGTTGTTGTGGACAGAGCGGGTTTAGGGTATGCAAAGGGGGCATGGTTGTTCTCGCTGGCGGTCGTCGGGGTGAATGGAAAACTGCCACAGATATAAGCCCTGCCGGCTCTGCCGTCAAGAGTGGGGCGGTTGCCAGATCCTTACCAGTGATTTTTCCGTTTTTTTGTAAGAGAATTTTGTATCCCTTCATAACACGTGCTAGAATTGATGCAGGCGGTGCGGTGACCGGAACGGTCGCCAATGAACCGGCGCAATGCCGTCCCTCAACAGAGAGACTAACCGTGGATCGACAGCACAAAGAAGAGATGCTTGACGCCCTGTTCGAGAGCGAGGCACAGAAACGGGCCATCGTCGAGGGGTTCTCGGGAATACTCATCCTTTTCGATCGGGAGCTGAAGGCACATTGGGTCAACCGACTGACCGATTGTCGCCAGGTGGACGTCATCGGTAGAAGCTGCCATGAAATCTTTTGCTCAAAAGGCGAGCGCTGTGAAGCCTGTGCCTTTCGCAAGTGTCTCAAGTCGGCAAAGATCGAGTCGATTGTGCAACGCACCGGCGTTTTCGGCGTCGACGGAGACGAGGTGGTCTTTGATATCACCGCCTCGCCGGTAAGGGATCGCTTCGCCATGGTCTCCGGGATCATCGGAATCGTCCAGAACGTCACCGAACGATATCGGCTCGAACGGCAATTGCGCCATTCTCAGAAGATGGAGGCCATCGGCACCCTGGCCGGCGGCGTCGCTCACGATTTCAACAACATCCTTACCCCGATCATGGGCTATGCCGAGATCATCCGCCTCAAGATGAAGCAGGACGGCTTGTCCGACCAGGTAGTCTTTGACTATCTTAACGAGATCCTCAAGGCGTCCAAACGTGCCAAATCCCTGGTTGAGCAGGTGCTCACCTTTTCGCGCAGCGTCGAGAAGAAAGAGGTGCTGCAGTATCTCCATCCCATTCTCAAGGAGGTATTGAAACTGATGCGATCGACCCTGCCCAGTACCATCGTTATCAAGGAGAGGATCGACGAA
>CAYSON010000057.1:7302-11043 GCA_964432635.1 uncultured Desulfopila sp. | reverse complement strand
GTCCCAGGTGAAGTTTTCGAGGAGCACCGAGGGAACACCCAGCGCTTCGGCGACCAGCACACCCCAGGGGGAGATGTCGCAAAGGATGAGCGAGCAGCCACGACAGAGAGAGATCAGGCGGGCGCTCGCAGAGCGGTTATAGGGAAGGAAGGTGTCGAGTTTATTGATGGTGGCGGGATAATCGGTGACCAAGGCGGTGCGCTGTACCAGGCCAACATCAACGTCGATGGGGTGGTGGGTAAAGTCGCAGAGAGTATCGGCAAAGACCCGCTGCGGCACCGCGCTGATGATGGTCAGTCCGAGCGAAGGCAGCAGTTCGTGCAGATACTCCAGCACCGCCGTGGTCCTCGTGGCATGCCCGAAACCATGGGCGGAGACGAAGCAGGCGATGGACGCCATGAAGGGTGCTCAAACCTTGAAGCGGATATTGAGAATGTCGCCATCGGCGACGATATAGTCCTTGCCCTGAAGGTACATTTTACCGACTTTTTTCAATTCCGCCTCGCTGCCGTGCTCGATGAGCTCGTTGTAACGCATCACCTCGGCACGGATGAAGCCACGCTGCAGGTCGGAATGAATCACTCCCGCCGCCACCGGGGCGGATGAATCGCGACGGACCAGCCATTGACGCACCTCGTCTTTGCCGACCGTGAAAAAAGAGATCAAACCGAGGGCTTTTAGGCAGAGGCGGGTAAGGACGCCGAGGGCGGGTTCGGCGATGCCTAGATCGTTGAGAAACTCGGCCTTTTCCGTTTCACTGTCAAGCATGGCGATTTCCGATTCAACTTGGGCGGAAACCAGCATCACTCCCATCTTGCTGTCACCAAACCTTTGCGCCGCCTGGAGCAGCAAGCTATCCTCCGCCAGCTGCGCCTCGGCGACATTGAAGGCGACGATCATCTCCTTACGGGTGATCAAGGGGTAACTGCGGATGAGGAAATCCTCCTCTTCATTCAGGGAGAGCAGGCGCAATGGTTTTTCCTCCTCGAGCATAGCCTGCAACTTGCGCATCAACTCCAGTTCCTTGAGCTGCTTGTCGTCCTTGATCTTTTTCAGGGAGAGTTCGATGCGTTCGATCCGCTTTTCGACAAAGATCTGATCATGCAGAAGCAGTTCGCCATTGATTGTTTCCACATCCCTCAGGGGATCGATCGAGCCGGAGGGGTGATAGATGGCATCGTCGACAAAGGCGCGAACGACGTGGCAAATGGCATCGACATCAGCGATCTCCTTGAAAATATCGCCCTTGACGATAGTCTCTTGTTCGATTTTTGGCAGGAGATTTAAGTCGATTCTCGCGCGCACCTGCTTGTTTGGCTGATACATAACGGCCAGTTTGTCAAAACGGGGGTCGCCGATTTCGGCGGTGCCAGGCACCGCTTTGACTGTGCCGCTCTGCTCACGCAGACGAGTTCCTGTCAAAACCTGGAAGAGGGTCTTTTTACCAGTCTGTGGCAATCCAATGATTCCTACTTTCATATGTGGGGGTAACCTTGTTCAACGTTAAGGGATCGATTGTGTGATGCTGGTCGGCGGGAATGAGATAAGGGCGACCGTGCCTGTGAGGCGGAGGAATACCACAGAAAGAGCATAATCGGCAAGGTAATAGCTCCGAGGCAGCCGATCAGGGGTGGAGACGGGGTGTTCCAGGTGGACAAATAACAGACACTGCAGGTTCCACCTGCGACAACTGGATATGGCGGCCAGCTGTCGATGGAACCTGCAGTGTCTGTTGTTTGTCATACGATTGTCCGTTGTGTATTGCACAGTTGGGCGAAGACGCGTCAAGTAGGTTTTTCCAACAATACAAAAAAAGTGTTCAGTGGCATCATGGTTGAAGAACGAAGGGATCAGAGCAGTACGCCCTGGCAGGAACAAGGGCAGATAAGGTTGACGGCGATAGCCATCATCCGTTCCTGTTTCACCGAAAAGTTTGGAATCCCCCGGCAACCCGGGGTGGTGTCGGCGGCGACCGCCCGTCTCGAATTCCTGCCCCCCTTTGATCGGCAGGAGATGGTGCGCGGACTTGAGGATTTTTCACATATTTGGGTGCACTTTCTCTTCCATGAAACGATCGCGGAAGGATGGAAGGCGACGGTACGACCGCCGCGCTTGGGGGGCAAGACCCGGGTTGGGGTCTTTGCCAGCCGGAGTCCCCATCGCCCCAATCATCTCGGGTTGTCGGTGGTGAAGCTCGAGAATATTGTCAGCAAACGCAAACGGTTTAGCCTTCTGCTTTCGGTTGTCGACCTTCTCGACGGCACCCCGGTACTTGATATCAACCCCTCTATCCCCTACAGCGATTGTCCAACTGGGGCGAGCGGTGGGTATGCACAAACGTCTCCCCCCCAAATCGAGGTAGTCTTTAGTGCAGAAGCGGAACGGTTCTGTGCCTCATATCGACAGGCAACGGCCAGAAACCTCAGGGAGTTGATTCGCCAAGTGATCGGTCACGATCCGCGTCCCGCCAGTCAAAAGGGAAGAAAAAACAGTTTCGCCGCAGTGCTCTGGGGGGTTGATGTGCGGTGGACGATCGGCGCGGATGGTGAGGTGGTGGTGGAGGCGTGTCAGCAGCTCAGGGTTGAATGAAGCCGCTTATCAGGCATGTCACCCTCTTGTCGAGGAGGTAGGTCTTGCTGGCGATGTCGTAATTGAAGCTGCCTCCGATGATTTCCGCGCTGGAACTGACCAGTCGGGTTTTTCCTGGACAATTGACATTTCGCTTGTCGCTGTTGTAAACGAGCAGATCGGTATACAGCATCTGTTTATCCTCGACCTTGTTGAGGACCACATCCTTGGTGAGGGTCAAGTTTTTTCCCGCCAGATTGTATTGGCCGCTTTGCGAGGTGATTTTGGTGATGCCGCCATCGTCGTCGAAGACATCGGCATCGACGCCTTCAAGCACGACGATATCGAGATCCTCGGGATTGGTGCGGGCCTTTTCCGCTCTGATAATGGCAGTGTCCTTGCCCTGCTGGTTCTGGAGAATTGTCACCGTTTGCATGGAAAAATTGTGATGATCGGTGCCTTCCTTGTTGATATCGGGATCAAAGCCGCCGCGTGGGGTAAGGAAGTTTCCTACCGGCACACTCCACAAAGGAAAGGTGATCAGGAAGAAGAGGGGGATGAGCCACAGGAGATTGCGCCGCGCCGTCATCGGGTTGTGTAGTTCTGCAAGAGTTCGGCGGTGAGGTTCTTGGCGGTGAGGAGGAGATCACAGGCCTCGCGGACCGCACCGGCTCCGCCGCAGCGAGTGGTTACGTAGTGGACTGCCTCCTTGACCTCTGCAACGGCGTTGGCCGGGGCAAGTGCCAGGCCAACCTGCTGCAGCAAGGCTAAATCAAGCCAATCGTCGCCCATATAGGCTATTTCGAAGGGGCGCAGTGCGGAGACGGCGAGGATGTCCCTGAAGGCTTCCCTTTTGCTGCCCATCCCCTGATAGATATAACGCATCTTCAGTTCCTCGGCACGACGAGTCACCACTTCGGAGTTGCGAGCAGTGATAATTCCCGTCTCGATGCCGGCCTCTCGCAGCAGGCGGAGGCCGAAACCGTCCTGGGTGTTGAAGGCCTTACTCTCTCCCGATGGGCCGCTGTAGAGGAGGGTGCCGTCGGTGAGGAGCTCGTCGATGATCGGGTTCCAGGCCGCCCAGCCCAGCGCGCGGTCCACGCTGGGCGCCGGCCGACCCTCGGCGAGGAGCTTGGCGAGGAAGGCGGCGTCCCAGGCGGGCAGCTCGCCGAG
>CAYSON010000057.1:0-7292 GCA_964432635.1 uncultured Desulfopila sp. | reverse complement strand
GCAAAGGGTCCTCGATCACGCTTGCCTTTTCTCGGGCGAGGTTTCGCAAGCCTTCCGTGACCTCACAGTCGGAGGGATACGGGGTGGGGGACGAGGGGCAGGACAGGCTCATGATTCGTATACGGCGGCGCGCACCTTAAGGATTTGTCGCAACAGGTTCTCCACCTCATCCAGGGGTAGGGAGTTGGGGCCGTCGCACTGAGCCTGGTCCGGTTGAGGATGGACCTCCAGGAACAGGCCGTCGATACCGACCGCCATCGCCGCCTTGGCCAAGGGAGCGACGAACTGGCGTTGACCGGAGGAGCATCCGCCCGCGCCACCCGGTAACTGCACTGAATGGGTGGCGTCGAAGACCACCGGGCAACCGAAGGAGCGCATCACCGGCAGGGAGCGCATATCGACCACCAAATTGTTGTAGCCGAAGCTGGCGCCCCGTTCCACCAGCAGCAACTTGCTCCCTCCGGCCCCGCGCACCTTGGCGACCACGTTTTCCATGTCCCAGGGGGAGACGAACTGCACTTTTTTGACGTTGATCACCTTGCCGCTGCGGGCGGCGGCCACCAACAAATCGGTCTGTCGGCACAAAAATGCAGGAATCTGCAGGATGTCGAGCACCTCGGCGGCGGCAGCCACCTGGCTGATATCATGAATATCGGAGAGCACCGGCACATTCAGTTCACGGCGGATGGCGGCCAGGATTGCTAACCCTTTTTCAAGCCCGGGACCGCGAAAGGAGGAGAGCGAGGTGCGATTGGCCTTGTCAAAGGAGGCTTTGAAGACGTAGGAGATCCCGAGACGAGCACAGATGTCGGCCATGGCGGAGGCGACGGTTCTCGCCAGTTCCTCTGATTCCAGGGCACAGGGACCGGCGATGAGCAGCAACGGCCGGCCGCTCCCGACGAGCAGCGGCACACCGCTCGGAGTCTCGATGGAGACGCTGTTCATGGCTGGTCACCCCTTGCTCTGATGGGCCAGGGCGGCGGCAATGAAATCGCGGAACAGCGGGTGCGGTTTCATTGGTTTTGACTTGAACTCAGGATGAAATTGGCAGCCAAGGAACCAGGGATGATCGACGATTTCGACGATCTCCACCAAGTGGTTGTCCGGGGAAGTACCGGAGATGGTCAACCCCGCCTCCTGCAGTTTATCCCGATAATCGTTGTTGAACTCGAAACGATGGCGATGCCGCTCAGAGATCTCCCGCTGTCCATAGGCGCGATAGGCGTTGCTGTCCTCGGCGAGGACGCAGGGGTAGGCACCAAGCCGCAGGGTGCCGCCGAGGTCGGATTGGCTGTCGCGTACCTGGGTGGTGTTGGTGCGGTAATCGAACCACTCCTTGATCATGTAGATGACCGGATCGGGGGTTTGTTCGTCCAGTTCGGTGGAGTTGGCCCGCGCCAGGTTGAGCACGTCCCGGGAGAATTCCACCACCGCCAGTTGCATGCCGAGGCAGATACCGAAAAAAGGTATCTTGTTCTTGCGGGCGTAGTGGATCGCTTTGATCTTGCCTTCGACCCCGCGTTTGCCGAAACCTCCGGGAACGAGGATGCCGTCGCAGCCTTCGAGCAGGGCTGCGACGTTTTTTGATTCGAGATCCTCGGCACTGATGTACTCAAGGCGAACCTTGGCAGAATTGGCGATGCCGCCGTGTACCAGGGCCTCGTGCAGGCTCTTGTAGGATTCGGTGAGGTCGACGTACTTGCCGGTGATGGCGATGACCACCTCCCGCTTGGGGTTGCGGATGGTTTCTACCAGGTCTTCCCATGGCTTGATGTTCGGTTGACCGGTCCAGATATTGAGGAGTTCGAGGATTTTTGTGTCCAGACCTTCGCGGTGCAGGTGCAAGGGCAGTTCGTAGATGGTGGCAACGTCGATGGCGGTGATGACCGCATCCTGGTCGACGTTGCAGAAGAGGCTGATCTTGGCCTTGAGGCTATTATCGAGGGGAACTTCGGTACGGCACACCAGGATGTCGGGCTGGATGCCGTCGGCACGCAACTCCCTTACCGAATGCTGGGTGGGCTTGGTCTTTACCTCGCCGGCGGTCTTGATGTACGGCACCAGGGTGAGGTGAATAAAGAGGGTGTATTCCCGTCCAAGATCGCCGCGCAGTTGGCGGATTGCCTCGATGAAGGGCAGGCCTTCGATGTCGCCGACGGTGCCGCCGATCTCGATGATGGCGACATCGGCGCTGTTTTCCAGCTGCAGGACAGCCGCTTTGATCTCGTCGGTGATGTGGGGAATGACCTGAACGGTACCGCCGAGATATTCGCCGCGTCGTTCCTTGGTGATCACCGAATAGTAGATGCGGCCTGAGGTATAGTTGTTCTTCTGGGCCATGACGGTGGAGGTGAACCGTTCATAATGGCCCATGTCGAGATCGGTTTCTGCCCCGTCGTCGGTGACGTAGACCTCACCGTGTTGAAAGGGGTTCATGGTGCCCGGATCAACGTTGATGTACGGATCGAGCTTTTGGAAGGTTACCGTTAGCCCCCGGCTCTCGAGAAGGGCGCCGATGGCCGCCGAGGCCAGCCCTTTTCCCAGGGAAGAAAGCACCCCGCCGGTGACGAAAATGAACTTGGTCCGTTTGCTGCTCTTTGGCTTTTTCATGGTCAGCACTATAGCAATCACCCCCTCTTTTTGAAACAGAAAAGTGCCGTTCGGGTTCGATTCGGGTGAGTGCAAAGGCGCTCACCCTAACCTTCAAAAACATCCATTGGTCGAGCGCCCGCGGGGGTGCAGTTTTCCCGGCAAGTGCAGCACAGGGCGGGGCGATCAACGACCGCCGAGGATGTCGCCCAGCCTGCGGCCGTCAACTTCGGCGTCGAGCAGCCGGTGGAGCAGCCCGCTGATTCGCTTGTCGGGATCCTCGGTAAAAAGATAACCGGGAAGCGGCCGGGCGGGAAGGGTGCGGATCCGGGCCTGGAGGGTCAGGACCGGATCGAAATGAACGGCAATGGAGGAGTAGCGGCGGATATCAAGCAGGGCCGGCAGGACGTCTCCTATCCTGCCCCAGTATTCCTTCTGTCCGAGATGTTCGACGATTTGACTGACGGCGGTGACGGCGTCGAAATACCATTGCGGAACGGTGGCCGGGTGATCGACTCGGCACAATTCGGTGGAGGCGAAGAGGCGACAGGCCAGGGGCCGGACCGGATAGATCCGACAGCAGTGGTTGTCCAGAAACGGGCAGGGGGCACCGTTGATACAGGGGTCTTCGGGGAGTTCCCGTCCTGCCAGACAGGCGTCGGCAAAGTCGTTCAAGGTATACTGGGGCGGGGGATAGGGTGAAGTGGTGGCCAGTCGTTCGGCCAACCACTGTTGCAACCCCAAGTCAACTGTGTAGCGAAGAATCTTCTCCCCTTCGACTGCGGTGATCATGACGTTTTCGGTGCAGCAGGTGGAGCAGCCTTTGCCACACACCGTCGGCAACGACCCCTTTGAGGTGTCGATGATGGAGTAAATAGTTTCTAATAGAGCAATCTTATCCAATTATAGACCTCCCCCACCATTCGGCAGCATTGCCGCGACAAGGCCGTAACGAGAAAATTTGCCGATAATCACCGGTAACGTAAAACGGGCAAAACCGACCTTGAAGACTCCAGCCAAGAGACAGAGAGGGTCGCCGACGATCGGCACCCAGCTCAGCAACAGCGACCAGACCCCGTAACGGTGGTAGAGGCGTGTTGCCCGTTGCAGTTGCTCTGCATCGATGTGGAGCAAGCGTCGGGTGACTATCTCCGAGCCATAGCGACCGATGAGGTAGGTGGTTGATGCGCCGAGAACATTGCCGCAACCGGCAATCGCCACCACCGTCGCCGGGGAGTGACCTTGCAGGATCAACACCGCCAGCAGCCATTCCGATCCAATGGGCAGAAGGGTGGCGGCGAGAAAGCTAAGCAGAAAGAGTGTTGGCAGGGCGGCCTCTTCGGCCAAGAGCGAGAAGATTTCCATGACCCGCGAGCCTATTCGAAAACCTTGGTTTTGACAACCGTCAAGATGTTCGCGGCAGATCGAGGAGCTTGAACTGTTATGGCCTATTTAGCTGGGAAAATCCCGCGACTTTTGCTAAAGAGATGGTTCTGGTCTGGTTAAATGCCGGAGGCGTTGAGGTTATGGAGTAATTCCAAGAAGTGAGGCGGAGGACGATTGTGCGTACAGTGGTGTTGGGTTTGGCGGTAGTACTTGGTGGGCTGATGGTGGCGGGAACAGGGGGCGCCGCAGGAGATCCCGGATTCAAGCAATGGCTAGCTGAGTTTTACGCCACGGCGGCAAGCGAGGGAATCAAAAAGTCGACCTGGGACGCCGCCTTTACCGGAGTGACCGAACCCGATCCGCAGGTCTTGGAAAAAGCGACGTACCAGCCGGAGTTCACCACCGAGATCTGGGATTATCTCGACACCCGGGTACATCCGCTGGCCATTGCCAAGGGACGAAAACTGGCACAACTGCATGGTGAAACCCTGGCGGCGGTGGAAAAACGCTTCGGCGTCGAACAGTCCCTGCTCCTGGCCATCTGGTCGATTGAATCCAATTACGGGGCAATTCTCGAGCAGCCGGAACGTCTCTTCTATGTGCCCTCGGCCCTGGCTACCCTGGCCTACGGCGATCCCAAGCGAAAAAAATTCGCCCGCACACAACTCACCGCCGCTTTGAAGATACTGCAAGCGGAGGGAATCGGCCGAGCCCACCTCATGGGTTCATGGGCCGGGGCGATGGGCCACACCCAGTTTATTCCCACCAGCTACTTGGCCTATGGCGTCGATATGGATAATAATGGCCGTCGCGATATCTGGAACTCGATTCCTGATGCTTTGGCTACCGCCGCCAACCTGCTCAAGGAAAACGGTTGGCGCCGGGGTGCTGCCTGGGGCTACGAGGTGGTGCTCCCCGCTGGTGGTGAGCGTTTGCAGCAGGAGAGCAAAACCATCGGTGAATGGGCGAAGCAGGGCTTCAAGCGGGCCGATGGCAAGGCCTTGGTCGATCTCGGGGAAAAGGCGATACTCAAGGTTCCCGCCGGGCCCGGGGCACCGGCCTTTTTAATGCTGCACAATTTCTCGGTGATCAAGCGGTACAATAATTCCGATTCCTATGCCCTGGCAGTTGCTCTCCTCGCCGATCGTTTGGCCGGCCGCGGGGGCACCCTGGTGCAGGCATGGCCGCGCCCCACCGGCTCTCTCAACGCTGAAGAGAAGCTTGAGTTGCAAGAGAGACTGCAGCAGCGCGGACTCTATATCGGCGAGGTCGACGGCCATCTTGGGCCGGCAACGGAAAAGGCCATTCGCAGCTACCAGGAGCAGGCCGGACTGGTTCCGGACGGCCAGCCCTCGCAACACCTGCTGCGAGCCCTGCGACGCTGACCAGTATCGCCACATCATCCGCGGCCGGCCCCAACATTGACTGGCCCCGGCCGTTACCGAATTACCTTGCCCCGAAATTTACAGATCGAGTATTATAAATGGCCTGCTGATCGTTGCGAAGGTTGCGGCCGCGCCCTGGCGACGATCAGCTATTCATCCCTACCCCACCAAGAGTTCATCCCGATTTGCGAGCCACTGTCGCCGGAGCGACCATAAGCCACTATGACGAGAGCAAATATTCTCATCGGCATCGCCATTGCCGTGGTGTCCATCAGTTTCTGGGCCCTGCTCAATCGACAGGAATCTGAACCGCCCTGGCCCAAGCGCATTCAGGGATTTGCCTTTTCCCCGATGCAGGCCTGGAACGACCAGATCGAGCATAACCTGCCGACGGCTGAGGAGATCGAGTCCGATCTCAAACTGGTCTCCGACAAGACCTACGCCATCCGCCTCTACACCACCGAGGGGGTGCTCGCCGAAATTCCCGCGCTGGCAAAAAAATACGGGCTCAACGTCAGTCTGGGGGCGTGGATCGACAAGAACCTCGAGGAGAACGAGCGGCAGATCGAGACGGTCATCCGTCTGGCCAAGGAAAACCATCGCAATGTTATCCGCGTTATTGTCGGCAACGAGTCGATGTTGCGCGGCGAGACCACGGCCAAAGAGATCGGCGCCTACCTCGATCGGGTGCGGGCGGCTGTGGATGTGCCGGTGAGTACCGCCGAACCCTGGCATATCTGGCTCAAGCATCCGGAATTGGCCACCCATGTCGATTTCGTCGCCACCCACATGCTGCCCTACTGGGAAGGCGTCCACCTCGACAAGGCGACCGATTACATCGTCGAACACATGGGCATGCTGCAAAAGACCTTCCCGCAGCTGCCGGTGGTGATCACCGAGGTCGGCTGGCCAAGCAACGGACGGACCCGTAAGGCTGCGGTGGCATCACCCTTCAATGAGGCCACGTTCCTGCGTCGCTTTATCAAACGGGCCGAAGAGCTCAACTACACCTACTACATCATGGAGGCTTTCGACCAGCCGTGGAAGCGCACCAGTGAGGGCTCGGTCGGCGCCTACTGGGGGGTGTACGACGCCGATCGCAAGGTCAAATTTCCCTTTACCTCGCCGATCGTCGAGGTGCCGCAATGGCGCATTCTTGCCGGGGTCTCCTTGGGCATCGCCATCATCACCTTCGCCCTGCTGCTCATCGACTCCACCACCCTTCGCAAGCGGGGCCGGGGCTTTCTCGCCTCCATCGCCTTTATCGCCGCCACCGGGGCGGTGTGGATCGTTTATAGCTACACCCAGCAGTACCTGACCGTGTCGATGATCATTGTCGGCCTGCTCATGCTGGTGGGCATCATCGGTGTGGTCATCGTCCTCCTGGCCGAGGCCCACGAGTGGGCCGAGGCCATCTGGGCCGACAGTCGCCGTCCCAATCTGCTGCCAATCAGCGCCAGCGACGAGGAGCTGCCGATGGTTTCGGTGCATGTTCCTGCCTACAACGAGCCTCCGGCGATGCTTATCGAGACCCTCAACGCCCTGGCTGAGCTCGATTATCCCCGCTACGAGGTGGTGGTGGTGGACAACAACACCAGGGACGAGGAGGTGTGGCGGCCGGTAGAGGCTCATTGCCGCGCCCTTGGACCGCGCTTCAAATTTTATCACGAGGGACAATTGGCCGGCTTCAAGGCCGGGGCTCTCAACTACGCCTTGGCCGAGACCGCCCCCGAGGCCGAGGTGGTGGCAGTTATCGATAGCGATTACCAGGTGACTACCAGCTGGTTGCGCGACCTGGTCCCACAGTTTTTGCGGCCGGAGGTGGCAATCATCCAGGCCCCCCAGGACTACCGCGACGACGATGAGAACCTCTTCAAGGCAATGTGTTACGCCGAATATCGCGGGTTTTTTTATATCGGCATGATCACCCGC
>CAYSON010000056.1:0-11043 GCA_964432635.1 uncultured Desulfopila sp. | reverse complement strand
CGACACCCAGCGGGCCCTCGGCGATCTCGCCGCCTTTCGTCGACGCAGCTTGGCTGCTCTTTGCGAGCAGAAGGTGATTGCCATTACCGGCAGCTGTGGCAAAACCACGGTCAAGGAGATGGTCGCCGCCATTCTCGCCCGCAGATGGCCGGCGGGCCCCGATTACCCAGAGAACTGCGTATTGAAGACCGAGGGCAACTACAATAACCTCATTGGTATGCCTCTGTCGCTGCTGCCGCTTGCGGCCCATCATCGTGCCGCAGTCCTCGAGGTGGGCATGAACCGGCCCGGGGAACTGCAACGGCTGGCGGAAATCGCCGCTGCCGATATCTGCTGTATCACCAATATCCACGGGGCGCACCTCGAGGGACTGGGGTCGATCGAAGGGGTGGCCCAAGCCAAGGAGGAGTTGTTTGCCGGGGCCAAGAGTTCGGCAACCCTGATCGTCAACCGCGACGACCCATGGGTGGGGCGGTTCATTGCCAAGTACATTCAGCGCCAGGTGTCCTTTGCCCTCCGCCATGAGGGAGGGGGCGATCCGCCCGATTTCTATGCCTCCGATGTCAACTTCGAAAGCGGCGGGGCCATCACCTTCACCCTGCATCACCGGCACGAGACCACCCCGGTGCATCTTTTTACCGCCGGAGAGCACAATGTCGCCAACGCTCTGGCCGCAGCCGCCATCGCTACCGCCGCCGGCGCTGGACTTGCCCATATCGCCAGCGGCCTCGGTGACTATCGATCGCCCGCCAAGCGCATGGAGCTACTGCGCAGCCCCCTCGGCTTGACCCTGCTCAATGACAGTTACAACGCCAACCCGGCCTCGATGGCAGCGGGGTTGAAAACCTTGAAGCAGCTGGCGACAAAGACCGCAGTGGCTATCATCGGCGACATGCGGGAATTGGGCGAGGCCGCTGCCGGAGCCCACTTCGAGATCGGCCGGTTGGTCGCCGAGTTGCACATTGATTACCTTGGAATTGTTGGTGAATTTACGGAAGAGGTGAAAAATGGAGCCCTGTCCGCCGGCTATTCGCTGGAACGTCTGCGCTGCTTTGCTGAAAAGGACGCGGCGGTACGTTGGGTAAAAGAAATGGTTGCCGCAAAAATCCTTGTAAAAGACGATCTGATCCTGGTAAAGGCATCCCGTGGTTTGCAGTTTGAAACCATAACAGCAGCGCTGATGGACCAGGCGGCTGTTGGGTAATCATCAGAAAACAAGATCTTTATATCCCTGGAGCGACCGGGCCAATGCTTTACCACCTGCTTTTTCCCCTGCATAGCGAATTCATTATCCTCAACGTTTTTCGCTATATCACCTTTCGCTCCATCGGCGCGACGGTGACCGCCCTGCTCATTGTCGTTCTGCTCGGACCCTGGTTCATGGCCACCATGAAACGTCTTCAGGTGGGACAGGTGGTGCGCGACGACGGGCCGGCCAGCCATCTCGCCAAGCAAGGGGTGCCGACCATGGGAGGCATGCTGATCATCGCCGCCATAACCATTGCGACACTGCTGTGGGCACGACTCGACAATCTCTGGGTGTGGTTGGGACTTTTTATCACCCTGTTCTACGGGGCCATCGGTTTTATCGACGATGCCCGCAAAATCAGGAAGAAAAACTCCAAGGGCTTGAGCGCCCGAGGCAAGTTGCTCCTGCAGATTGTCGGTGCCTCCTTGGTCGGGGGGGCCATCTTTCTCCACCCGGGTTTCGACGGGCACCTCAGCTTGCCCTTCTTCAAGAATTTTCGTCCCGATCTCGGCTGGTTCTATGTGGTCTTTGCGGTGGTGGTGATCGTCGGCAGTTCCAACGCGGTCAATCTCACCGACGGGCTCGACGGTCTGGCCGCCGGGCCGACGGTGGTCTGTTCCGCCGTCTATCTGATATTTGCCTATCTCGCTGGTAATATTGTCCTTTCCGAATACCTGCAGCTGCCCTATGTTGCCGGCAGTGGCGAGTTGGCCGTCTTTTGCGGCACCATGGTCGGTGCCTGCCTCGGCTTTCTCTGGTTCAACGCCTATCCGGCGCAGATGTTCATGGGTGATGTCGGGGCTCTGTCACTGGGCGGGGCCCTTGGGGCCATCGCCATCATCATCAAGCAGGAATTTCTTCTGGTTATCGTTGGCGGTATCTTTGTCATGGAGGCGCTGTCGGTGATCATGCAGGTCGGCTACTTCAAGCTGACCAACGGCAAGCGCATCTTTCTCATGGCTCCCTTTCATCACCATTTCGAAAAAAAGGGTTGGCACGAACCCAAGGTGGTGGTTCGTTTTTGGATAGTGTCCATTGTTTTGGCGCTCTTTGCCATTGCCACCCTGAAACTGCGCTAGAGGTGCCACGATGATAAACCCCGGCGATGAGGTCGCCATACTCGGTCTCGGCGTCTCGGGGCGAGCGGCGGCGCGCTACGCCCTGTGGCGAGGGGCCAAGGTTCGCATCTCCGACAGTCGGCCCAAGGAGCGGTTCCTCGTCGAGGAAAAGGAGTTGCTTGAGCTGCCCGGAGTCACCTGGGAGGCCGGCGGTCATAGTTTCGAATTCCTCAATTGGGCAAAGCGTATCCTGATCAGCCCCGGCGTCGATCTTTCCCAGCCGCTGCTCCACCGTTTGGCCAAGGCTGGGGTAGCGCTCAGCGGCGAACTGGCGGTGGCGGCGAGAGAGTTGCACGTGCCAACAGTGGCCATCACCGGCACCAACGGTAAGACCACCACCACCACCCTGGTCGGCGAACTGCTTGAGGCTGGCGGCATCAAGGCCTTTGTCGGCGGCAATATCGGCACGCCGATCTACGATTTTCTCCGCGAGCCTCAGGGGCGTAGGATGGTGGTGGCCGAAGTCAGCAGCTTTCAACTGGAGAGCGCCGGGGATTTTGCCCCGCAGATCGGCATTCTGCTCAACATTACCCCGGACCACCTTGATCGCCACGGCAGCATTGAGGTGTACGGACAGGTCAAAATGCGCCTCTTCGCTCACCAGCGAGCCGGGGATCTGGCCATCGTCAACGGCGATGACCCCCTTTGCCGCCGCCTCGCCAGCGAGGTGCCGGGAGAGCTGCAGACCTTCGGCAGCGGCCCCGACAATACGGCGCAGATCATCGGCAAGACGATCAGGGTCTCGCTGGGCGAAGAGGTGGAGGAATATCCGCTCGAGGCGACTGCCCTCGGCAACAGCATCGGTTTGCAGAACGGTGCGGCCGCCATCCTCGCCGCCAGGCGCCTGGGCGTGGCCCACGGGACGATTCTCACCGCCTTGCGCGCCTTTCGCTTGTTGCCGCACCGCATTGAACTGGTCGCTGAAGTGGGCGGCGTGCGCTACTACAACGACTCCAAGGCAACCAACACCGGGGCGGTGCTCGGGGCCCTGGAGGAGTTTTCCGGTAATGTCCTGCTCATTGCCGGCGGCCGCGACAAGGGTGACGATTATCGTCTGCTGCGACCGGCGGCTGCGGCAAGTGTTCGTTTGCTGATTACCATCGGCGAGGCGGCCGAGTTGCTCGAAGCGGCGCTGGCCGATGTGGTGAAGACCCACCGTGCCGCATCAATGGCCGAGGCGGTGCGACTGGCCGCTGCCCGGGCGCGGCGAGGCGACGTGGTTTTGCTCTCGCCGGCTTGCGCCAGCTTCGATATGTTCAAGAATTACGGTCATCGTGGTGACGAATTCAGAAAAGAGGTCGAGGCGTTGGCCGCAGCACCGGTCCAGCAGAGTGAGGAGAAGCGACCATGAACAGTGCGGCCGGCGGATACCGGTTGCTGTTGACCGGCGGCGGCACCGGCGGCCATCTCTTCCCGGCGGTGGCTGCGGCCCAGCAGTTTTGTCGGCAGATGCCGGACACCCAGGTACTCTTTGTCGGCACCAGACGCAAGGTGGACCAGGTCGGACTGGCCGCTTACGGCTACGCCGGCGACAGCATCACCTGTTATGGAGTAAAGGGCAAGAACCCCGTTGATCTTCTCAAGGCCCTGGCGGTGCTGCCCCTGTCACTCCTCCAGGCAGCGCGCATTCTCCGCCGTTTCCGCCCCCACGTGGTCCTTGGCGTTGGCGGCTATGTCACTGGGCCGGTGGTGGTGATGGCCAAAGCTCTTGGCATCCCCACCTTGATCCATGAACAGAACTCCGTGCCGGGGCTGGCCAATCGTCAGCTCGCCCGCTTTGCTGATCGGGTCTGCCTGTCACTGCCCGATAGCGGCGGCGCCTTCCCCGAGCACAAGCGGATTTTTACCGGCAATCCGGTGCGCACTGGTATCCTTGATCTGGCCGGCGCTGCCCCCAGAATGGTCTTGTCGTCCAAGACCGTGCTGGTGCTGGGCGGCAGCCAGGGGGCCCAGGCCATCAACCGCCTATTGCCCGAGGCGGTGCAAGCCCTCCCAGAGGCGTTGCGCAACAATCTTCGTCTCATTCACCAGACCGGCGCCGCCGACTGCACGGTGGTCAGCGAACGGTATGGGGAGATCGGCATGGCGGCCGAGGTCGCTCCCTTCTTCAACGACATGGCGGCGGTCTACGCCCAGGCCGATCTCCTCGTCTCCCGGGCCGGCGCCACCACCCTGGTGGAACTGGCGGTGCTCGGCAAGCCGGCGCTGCTCATCCCCTACCCCCTGGCCGCCGACAATCACCAGGAAAAAAATGCCGAGCACTATGTAAAAGGCGGAGGCGCCGTGCTGCTCAGGCAGCGGGAATTGAACGGGGAGCGACTGGCCGGGGTCATGGCCGAGGTGTTGGGTGACGAGGCCCGCTTGACGCGCATGGCCGAAGCCATGCGCAGTTTGGCGCTGCCCGATGCCGCCGAAAAAATCGTCGCCTGTTGTCTTGAGCTGATTCACAGGAGGGTCTGATGTATCAAAAGAACAAGCACATCCATTTCGTTGGCATCGGTGGCATCGGCATGAGCGGCATCGCCGAGTTGCTGCTCAATCTTGGCTATACCGTCTCTGGCTCGGATCTACAGGACACCGCCATCACCAGAAATCTCTCCCGCCTCGGCGGCATCATCCATCAGGGCCATCAGGGCGAATGGATACAGGGAGCCAGCGTGGTGGTGACCTCCTCGGCTATTTCCACCGAAAATCCCGAGGTGGTCAGAGCCAGGGAGAACGGCATCCCAGTGATCATGCGCGCTGAGATGCTGGCTGAGTTGATGCGCCTCAAAAAATATGGCATTGCCATCGCCGGCAGTCATGGCAAGACCTCGACCACCTCCATGGTCAGTTGGATGCTCGCCCACGCCGGTCTCGATCCGACCATTGTCGTCGGCGGCAAGGTCGACGCCCTCGGCGGCAACGCCAAGCTCGGCCAGGGCGAGTTCCTGGTTGCCGAGGCTGACGAGAGCGACGGCTCCTTCCTCAAACTGGCCCCGGTGCTTGAGGTGGTCACCAACATCGATCTTGAGCATCTCGACTACTACCGCGATCTCGACCATATCAAAGAGACCTTCCTGGAGTTCATCGACAAGGTGCCGTTTTACGGGGCGGCGATCATCTGTCTCGACGACCCGGGCATCGTCGACATCCTGCCGGCGATCAAGAGGCGGACCATCACCTACGGGTTGACGCCGCAGGCCGATATCCATGGCGAGAACATCTACTGGAAGGATGGCCGGGTCTTTTTCACCGTTCGCAACCGCCTAGGGGAACTCGGGCCCATCGATGTCGCCCCGCCCGGTCTGCACAACGTCTACAATTCACTGGCGGTAGTGGCGGTGGGGCTTGAGCTGGAATTGCCGTTTGCCACCATCCAGAGTGCCCTGCGCAGCTTTGCCGGGGTGCAGCGGCGCATGCAGAAAAAGGGCGAGGTTGGCGGCATTACCGTCATCGACGATTACGGTCACCATCCCACGGAGATCCGCGCCACGCTGGCGGCGATCAAAAAGGCCTGGCCGGAGAAACGGCTGATCGTCCTCTTCCAACCGCACCGCTATACCCGCACCAAAGGCTTGTTCAAAGAGTTCCAGGCCTGTTTTCACCGCGCCGACGTGCTGGTGATGACCGAGATTTATGCCGCCAGTGAAGCCCCCATAAACGGCGTCAGCGGCCGCAGTCTGCTGGCGGCGGTGATTCAGCATGGCCAGCGCCACACCCGTTATATCGACTCGCTCGAGGGGATGGCCGCGGAGCTGCTGCCTTCGCTTGTTCCCGGCGATCTGGTGTTGACTCTGGGAGCCGGCAACATTGTTAAGGTCGGGGAGGAACTCCTCGAACTGCTGTGCCGGCGGGAGGGAGGCAGACGTTGAACGAGCGACAGCGTCGACATCTGGCGGCCTTGGTGCGTAGGCCGATTGAGTGGTCCTGCCCGCTCAGCCGCCACACCTCCATTGCCATCGGCGGTCCGGCCGAGGCTCTGTTGCGGGTCGAAAATGTTGCCGAACTGCACCAGGTGTTACGCTTTTTTGCCGAGGACAATCTTTGTTGGCAGGTCATCGGCAAGGGTACCAACCTCTTGGTGACGGATAGCGGGTATGCCGGGGCCGTGTTGCGGCTTGAGGGCGACCTGGCCACCATCACCGCGACGGAGCATGGCGGGGATAGCGTGTTGCTCAGCGCCGGCGGCGGTGCCGGTTTCAGTCGGTTGTGTCGATCGACGTGCGACAGTGGGCTTTCCGGGCTCGAATTCGGTTGCGGCATTCCCGGCAGTGTCGGCGGAGCGCTGTGCATGAACGCCGGAGCCTGGGGTGCAGAAATTGGCCCTCTGGTCAAGTGCATCAGGTTGGTCAGTGGCGACGGCGAGAAAGAGGTGTTGCCGCGACCGGAGGATTTTACCTATCGCGCCTGGCGAGGGTGTGATGAGTACAAAGGGCGGGCGGTGATTGTCGCGGTGGATCTTGTCCTTCGTCGTGGAGACAAGGAGGCGATTCTCTGCCGCGTTCGCCAGCTGGCCGAGCGTCGCAAGGCCGGCCAGCCCAACGATTATGCCAATGCCGGGTCGTTTTTCAAGAATCCTCCTGGTGACAGCGCCGGTCGGCTGATCGAGCTGTGCGGCCTCAAGGGGCATCGGGTTGGGGGAGCGATGGTGTCGCCAAAGCACGCCAATTTTCTGGTAAATACCGGTCAGGCCAGTGCCGCCGATGTGCTGCGGTTGATGCGGCTGATCCAGGAGAGGGTGCGTGAGGAGACCGGTGTTGATTTGCAGCCGGAAGTACATTTTCTCGGGGAAGATCTATGTGGCTGACCACTCTGCAAAAGGCCCTGGCCCGCCTGATCCGCAAAAAAAAGCCGGGTTATACCAATTTCTCTAGTGACATCAATATCCGCGGCGCGGCCGCCGAAAGCAGTCGGTCGAAGCGGTGGCACCGCCTGAGCAAGTTCCGCCAGCGATTTCAGGCAAAGCAGCGCGAACAACCCCAAGGATACGGGCGACCGGTACCAAGAAGCCGCGCCCTTTACCGCGTTCTGACAGGGCTGGCGGTGGTGGGGCTGGTGACCGCCGGGTGGCTGCTTGGCGGAGACCAGCTGTTGCGTCGCCAGGTGGAGGAGTTGACCTTTTTCCGGGTCAGCAAAATTGAGGTCAGCGGCTGTACCGCCGTTGCTCGGGAAAAGGTGATCGAGGCCTCGGGCATCGTTCTGCGCCACAGCAATTTACTGACCGTTGATATCGCCGCCAGCAGGGAGAGTATCGCCAAGGTTCCCTGGGTGGCACGCGCCGAGGTCAAGCGCAACTGGCCGGGAAAAATCGTTATCGCCATCGAGGAAAACGCCCCGGTGGCTCTGCTCCACGGGGCTGGCGGTGAGGGGTCGTCCTTGCGCTATCTCGACGGTGCCGGCACCGCCTTCTCCGAGGCGAGTCTTGATGGGGATATCGATTTTCCGGTGATTACCGGCTGGGCGGAATTGACCGACCGGGAGATCAAAGACAAGGTGATGGCGGAAATCCTTGCCTTTCTGAAAAAGGTCCGCAGCAACGATCCGCACCTGCCGGCCCAGTCGCTATCAGAGGTGCATATCACTCCGAGTGGGGAAATGGTGCTTTACCTCGTCGAATACCCGTTTCCAATTTTCTTTGGAAATGGTAATTCTGAAAAGAAATATTCGCGACTGATACAGGTGCTGCGCGTCCTGTATAAGAAACCGAACGGCAAGGAACTCTTGGCGCAGATTGCCTATATTCAGATGGATTACTTGAACGACAAGGTGCTTGTGGTCGAGAGGACTGCGGGACGAAAATCGAATGGATGAGAAAAAGGAACTAACGGTCATTGACGAGCACGAAGCTCGCCGTCCCGATCGGGAGAGTCGGCCGAAACAGGAACAGGGCGAACTGGTGGTTGGCCTGGATATCGGCACCACCAAAATCTGTTGTGTGGTCGGGGAGATCTTCGAGGAGCGGGTAGAGATTCTCGGTGTTGGCACCGTGCCCTCCAAGGGACTGAAGAAGGGAGTGGTGGTCAATATCGAGAGTACCGTCAACTCCATTCGCCAGGCTGTTGCCCAGGCCGAGGAAGCGGCGGGCTGTGACCTGCGTTCGGTCTATGTCTATGTTGGCATCGCCGGTAACCACATCAAGGGTTTCAACAGTCCAGGCATCCTGGCCATCAACAACCGCGAGATCAAACAGGCTGATATCGAAGAGGTGGTGTCTGCGGCGCGAACGGTGAAGATTTCCGAGAACCAGCGCATCATCCACGTCATGCCGCAGGAGTACATGGTCGACGACCATACCGGCATTCAGAATCCCATCGGTATGACCGGAGTGCGCCTGGTCACCAATGTCCATATCGTCACCGCCGATATCGGTGCGGTGCACAATCTGGTCACCTGCTGCAATAAGGCCGGGCTTGAGGTGGCGGAGTTGGTGCTGGAATCGATCGCCTCGGCCAATGCCGTGCTCAGCAAGGACGAGATGGACCTCGGGGTGGCGCTCATCGATATCGGCGGCGGCACCACCGATCTCGCCGTGTTCTGTGACGGCACCATCCGCCACACCTGTGAGATTGGCCTCGGCGGCCACAACCTTACCAACGACCTGTCGGTGGGTTTACGTACCCCCTTGCAGGACGCTGAGCGGCTCAAAGAGGACTACGGCGGCGCTATCTCTTCGGTGGTCAAGGCTAATCTGGTCGTCGACGTACCCACCGTCGGCGACCGCGAGCCGCGCAAGGTCACGCAGAAGGTGCTTGTCGATATCCTCGAGGCGCGGATGATCGAAATTCTCGAGATCCTCGACCGGGAGCTGATCGCCTCCGGCCAGAAGAATAAAATCAACGGCGGGGTGGTTCTGACGGGAGGGACCGCTCTGCTGGCCAATATCGTCGAGTTGGCCGAGCAGGTGTTCGATCTGCCGGTGCGCATAGGCTATCCCCTCGGACTTACGGGAACAGTCGAACCATTGCACAATCCCCGTTGTACGACGGCGGCAGGGCTGGTACTCTTCGGGAAAAAGAAGCATCAGGAGATGGCCCGCCAGGAACCCGGCGTATTTACGAAGATGCGCGATTGGTTTAAAAAAATCATGTGATCGGTGCCTTTTTTTTGTTTGAGAGGCGTGCGCCGGGTGCTATAAACTAATCCGATAACATTAAGTTTTATCACCTTCTGGTGATGTCGTTTCAGGAGTTTACAGGGGGTTGCACATATGCCGTTCAGGATGGCGGAATCGGAAGGGGTTGCAGTCGTCAAGGTTATCGGTGTCGGTGGTGGCGGTGGTAATGCCATCAACACCATGGTGGCGAATCGCTTACAGGGAGTCGAGTTCATCGCCGCCAATACCGATCGTCAGTCCCTCAATCAATCGCGGGCTGATATCTGTATTCAGCTCGGGCCTGGGAGCACTAAAGGCCTCGGGGCCGGAGCCGATCCGGAGACTGGCAATATGGCGGCGATGGAGTCGCTGGAGGAGATCCGCGACGCCCTCAAGGGCAGTGATATGGTTTTCGTCACCGCCGGTCTGGGCGGAGGTACAGGTACCGGAGCCGCTCCCATCGTTGCCAAGGCCAGCCGTGAGTTGGGTGCTCTGACCGTGGCGGTAGTCACCAAGCCGTTCAGTTTTGAAGGGAAGTTTCGCGCCCGCAATGCTGAAATTGGCTGGCAGGAACTGCATAAATACGCAGACACCATCATTACCGTTCCCAATGACCGTCTGCTTTCGATCATGCAAAAAAACAGCAAGCTCTCGGACATGCTCGCCATGGCGGATAATGTCCTGCTGCAGGCGGTCAAGGGTATAACCGATCTCATCAACGTTCCCGGTCTGATCAACGCCGACTTCGCCGACCTGCGCACGGTGATGCGCGAGGTTGGTCCAGCGATCATGGGCTCCGGCTCGGCCAGCGGTGAAAATCGGGCGGTGGAGGCGGCGCGCAAGGCCATCGACAACCAGCTCCTCGAAGACTACGGCATCGAGGGTGCCCGCGGTCTGCTCATCAATATCTCCGCCTCGCAGGAGAGCTTCACCATGGCTGAGTTCATGGAGGCCTCGGCGATGATCCAGGAAAAGGCCGACGAGGATGCCAAGGTGGTCATCGGTGCCCTCTACGACGATGCCTTGGGCGACGAGATGCAGGTCACCGTTATCGCCACCGGGGTGGGGGCCATGCTCGACAAGAAGGAGACCATTTCTCCCATGGAGTCGCGCAAGAAAAAGCTGGCCCCGCTCAAGGAAGTCGAACCGTCTCTCAAGGGCGCTCCGGCTGTTCCCCACCGCAACCCCCAAGTATCGCGTCTACCGGGTTCCAATTTCGAGGCCTATGACAGTCTCGGTTCGTCCAATCCACCGGAGGGCAAGAGCGGGGGATCCTTGAATTGGAATGACGATTACCTGGAAACTCCCACCTATCTTCGCAAAAACGCCAACTGAGCGCATGCCACGGTGGAACCGGACCTACCCGGCTCTGTGTCCGGTCGAGCCGGTTCCGAGACGGTTACACCCAGACGTGCCGGTGGCAGGCGTTGCTGATCTGAGACGGACGGCTCATGGCAGGTGACACGATCTCGCCGCTCCCCGGCAACGCGCGGCGCACATCCAAGGCCTCCGATGGTCTTGAGCCGTTCAAGCTGGTCGAGTACTTTTCCTTTTCCAGTCTCGCCGTCATCCTCGTCTTCACCCTGCTCCTTTCCTGGTTG
>CAYSON010000055.1:0-11052 GCA_964432635.1 uncultured Desulfopila sp. | reverse complement strand
CATCCCGGCATTCGATCAACAGGGGGTCGTTAGAAAGGCACACAGTGTTGTCGACGGCGACCGGCACCACCGCTTGCCAAAGAGCTTTGGGAACGGTGGCGAAAAGCGTGCCCCCGTCAAGCCGAAAATCCCCACCCGACAACCAGTGCAGGGTCACTTCTCCAACCACCAGGGATGTGTTCTTCCCCATCGCAGCTCCTCCACGATTCCCGGCCGTACCCAACTTCAACAACAATGCCCCACCGACACCATTGCGACATCGCAGCCTCGGACTCTTACAAGATCCCTTTCAAACCCTTTTCTTTAGAGAGCACATTACTCCTTTCTGCCTTTTCTGAGAACCTGAAGATACGTTGCGAAACATATCTCCACACATCACCAATGTTTATTCAATAACACAGAATAATTTATAATAAAGTAACAATGTTACACATTCTTTGCAAGAAATTTCTGCATGCTTGCAAAAACATAATCAATACTGTAGATTAACATCACAAAACAGTTTTCTTCAAGCCGGCCCGTTGTTGCCTCACTCGTCCGCATGCCGCAACAACCGTCGACCCAAAGCCAGACAGCACAAGGAGCTTGCGATGATGTCCGCGGAGAAGCAACAAGTCATGAGCAAAAAAAAGGAAAAGAACCGACTGGGAGGGGGGCAGGACAGAATAGACAAGCAGCACCAGAGCGGCAAGATGACGGCCAGAGAACGACTCTCCCGCCTCTTCGATCCGGGAACGTTTATCGAAACCGATGCCTTCGTCAAGAACCGCTGCACCCGCTTTGGCATGGACAAACTTGGTTTTGAAGGGGAATCGGTGGTCACCGGCTACGGCCAGATCGAGGGTCGGGTCGTTTATGCCTTTTCCCAGGACTTCACCATCACCGGCGGCGCTTTAGGCGAGATGCACGCCAAAAAAATCGTCAAGGCCATGGACAGTGCCGCCAAGATCGGCGCCCCCATCGTCGGCCTCAACGACTCAGGCGGGGCGAGAATACCAGAGGCGGTGGACGCCCTTTCCGGCTATGGCGACATCTTCTACCGCAATTCCATCTACTCCGGGGTCATCCCGCAAATCTCGGCGATCATGGGCCCCTGCGCCGGCGGCGCCGTCTACTCCCCGGCCCTGACCGATTTTATCTTCATGGTCGACAAAACCTCACAGATGTTCATAACTGGCCCGCAGGTGATCAAAACGGTGACCGGTGAGATTGTCAGCGCCGAGGAACTCGGCGGGGCCATGACCCACAACAGCGTCAGCGGCAACGCCCATTTCCTTTCCGCCTCGGAAGAAGAGTGCCTTGATGCCATTCGCCGCCTGATCCGCTATCTCCCCGGCAACAGTCTCGAAAAAGCCCCGACGCTGATCACCTCTAATGATCTCAACCGTACCATTGACACCCTCGACACCCTTATTCCCGACCATCCCAACAAACCCTACGACATTCAGGACGTCATCCTCGCCATCGTCGACCGCGGCGATTTCATGGAATATCAACCCTACTTCGCCTGCAACCTGGTCACCGGTTTCGCCCATATCAACGGCCAGGCAGTTGGTATCGTCGCCAATCAGCCCAAGGTCATGGCGGGCTGCCTTGATCTCAACGCCGGAGACAAGGCGGCACGCTTCATCCGCACCTGCGACGCCTTTAACATCCCACTGCTCACCTTTGTCGACGTCCCCGGCTTTCTTCCCGGTACCAACCAGGAGTTTGGCGGCATCATTCGCCACGGTGCGAAAATTCTCTATGCCTACAGCGAGGCGACGGTACCGAAAATCACCGTCATCACCCGCAAGGCCTATGGCGGCGCCTATGTTGCCATGTGCTCAAAATCCCTGGGCGCCGACATGGTCTTTGCCTGGCCAACCGCAGAGGTCGCGGTGATGGGCTCAGAGGGGGCGGTGAACATCATCTTCAAAAACGACATCAGCAAGGCTCAGGACAAAGAGACGGTCAAAGCCAAAATCCTCACCGATTACGAAGCGGAATTCGCCACCCCCTACAAGGCAGCAGAGCGCGGTTTCATCGACGACATCATCGAACCGCGTACCACGCGGAAACGCATCATCGACGCCTTCAACATGCTCGCCGGCAAAAGAGAACGACGCCCCGGCAAAAAACATGGCAACATTCCCCTCTAAGGTGCAACGATTATGACCACCACCGAACTGATGCTGCAGTTCTCCAATCCGGAAACACTGAAAACCCTGTCCATCGGCAGCAAATTCACGGCCGGCCTGGTCACCACCTTCCTCGGCATGGGCATCACCTTTATCGCCCTGATTATGCTCATGTTCATAATCTCCTGGATGGAACGGCTGGCCTCCCCTGGGCGCCCACCTGCACCTGCGGCTGCAGGTGGCGCGGTCAGCTCGACTGTCCCCTCGGCTATCAGCCAAACCAGGGAGGACGATGACACTGAGCTGGCGGCAATGATCACCGCCGTTCTCGCCAATCATCTCAACACGGCAAGCGAGAACATCATCATCAAAAATATTATCAGGATCGAAGACTCCTCACCGCTTTGGAACCGCGCGGGAATCCTCGAGCAGATCAACAGCAGGCTGTAATTGGCACAAGGGAGCATATGAAACGATACAACGTGCATATCAACGGCAAAAGCTACGAGGTTGCCATAGAAGAACTGGGAGACGGTCCCAGCCGACCGACCGCTGCGCCGGCGCCATCGACCGCGACCCCCGCCACCCTGCAGCCGGTAAAGACCGCAGTGGCGCCAGCTCCCCCAGCGACCCCGAGCGAAGGAGGGACCTCTGCCGACACCATCGCCTCGCCAATGCCCGGCACCATCTTGCAAGTCGCCATTGCCCCCGGCGATTTGGTCAAAAAGGGCGACACCCTGCTTATCCTCGAAGCGATGAAGATGGAAAACGAAATCCTCGCCCCCCGTGACGGCAGCATCAAGGAAGTCCACGTCGCCCAGGGAGCGTCAGTGAATGCCGGCGACCAATTGCTCACCATGAGTTCTTAGCAAACGGGCATACCCCCACAACGCCATCGCCGCAACCCTGCTGGCCTAGGGCCTGGGTCGCCCCGGTTTCGTCGTGACAACAGGAGTGTTTATGGTCGAACCCATCTTCGCCTTCTTGAAAAGCACCGGCTTCTCCGCCCTCACCCTCGGTGAGGTGGTGATGATGGCGGTGGCCTGCGTCCTTCTCTATCTTGCCATTGTCAAGAAATTCGAGCCTTTGCTGCTCGTGCCCATCGCCTTCGGGGTCCTTCTCGCCAACCTACCCCTAGCCGGGATGATGTCTCCTCCGGTGCTCGAGATCAAGGGCGACATCATCCGCACCGTCGAACCGGGAGGGCTTCTCTACTACCTCTATCAAGGCAACAAACTGAGCATCTTTCCCCCCTTGATTTTTCTGGGGGTCGGGGCCATGACCGATTTCGGGCCGCTGATCGCCAACCCCAAGTCCCTCCTGCTCGGGGCGGCGGCGCAACTGGGCATCTTCCTTACCTTTATGGGGGCCATCGCCTCCGGTCTCTTCAACGCCCAGGAGGCCGCGTCGATTGGCATCATCGGCGGCGCCGACGGCCCCACCGCCATCTTTCTCACCTCGAAACTGGCACCGCACCTGCTCGGCCCCATCGCCATCGCCGCATACTCCTACATGGCCATGGTGCCGATTATCCAGCCGCCGATCATGCGCCTGCTCACCACCAAAAAGGAGCGGATGATTCGCATGACCCAGCTCCGCGAGGTGAGCAAGAAAGAGCGCATTATCTTCCCCATCGTCGTTACGGTGGTGGTCTCGATGATGGTGCCCCCGGCCGCAACCCTCATCGGCATGCTCATGCTCGGCAACCTTTTTCGTGAATGCGGTACGGTTGCCCGCCTCGAGGATACCTCGAAAAACTCTTTGATCAATATCATCACCATTTTCCTGGGAGTTACCGTCGGCGCCACTGCCAATGCCGAAAAGTTCCTCACCGTACAAACCCTGGCCATCCTTTGTCTCGGTGTCACCGCCTTTGCCATCGGCACTGCCGGATGGGTGTTGCTCGCCAAACTGATGAACCTCTTTCTCAAGGTGCCGATCAACCCGCTCATCGGCTCCGCCGGGGTCTCGGCAGTACCCATGGCGGCAAGGGTTTCCCAGGTGGTGGGGCAAAAAGACGATCCCGGCAACTTCCTGCTTATGCATGCCATGGGCCCCAATGTCGCCGGGGTGATCGGCTCGGCGGTGGCGGCAGGGGTCCTGCTGTCATTGTTCGGTTAAGAGATAGAAGGGAGGGCGAGGCCACGCTTCCGGGTCTTCCTTTTCTCTTGAAAAGAACACCACGATCCAGTAAAAGTGAATCAGTAACATTGTTATCAATCACCGACTCTACTCGTCAATGACCTGCCCTCTAGGTCAAGAATCAAAAAAGATTGGTAACATTTTCAAACAAGAATCACCGATCGTTTTTTACATGAACTTCAGGGAATATCTCCATCGGCAACAAACCATATGGCAACGTTATTCGCTTGAAAAACTCTAGGACAACAGGGTAGTAACAATGTTAGTCGAACTGAGTGACGATATACATGCCCGGCTCGAAAAAGCGGTACTGGAAATTTTCTCGCAATCCGATTTCCATCGTGCCTCAATCCGCGATATTGCCGCCAAAGCCGGCGTCAGCTTTACCACCATCTACAAACACTACGGCAGCAAGGAACGGTTGGTATTTGCCTTTGTCGATATCTGGATGGGCAAGCTCACCGACCGCATTGTTGACCATCTTCAAGGTATTGAAAACCTCAAGGAAAAGCTGCGTAAGGTCTTTTGGCTGCAGCTCGACTACTATGAACGGCATGAAGGTCTCGGGCGCATCGTCTTTATGACCCTGCCGATGAAAACCTGGATGGCCGACAAAACCTTTGATCAGCCCCGCATGATGTCTTTGATGATCGACGTTCTTCGCCAGGGACAGCGAGAGGGAGTGCTCAACCCCAACGTGCGGGCCGGAACGCTGCTCGACTTTCTCATGGGTTTTGTGCAGCGCAGTTTTTTTATGTGGATTCTGCGCGGCAAAAAAGGCAGTCTTGCTGAACAGGCCAACGTTCTCTTCGAAATGGTGTGGCAGGGCATGGCCAACCCGCAGCGACAAATTCAAGGACCGGGCGACGCCATCCGCTAAGCCCCCCTTTACCAGCGTCCCGGCGGCGCTTCACACTCAATGGAGGCAAACATGGAGATACTCAAAATCGATCACCTGGGCATAGCCGTCAACAGCATCGAAGAGGGAAAATCTTTTTGGTCTGAAATCCTCGGCCTAAAATTCGAGGGTGCCGAAACAGTGGAGACGCAAAAGGTGAACACTGCCTTTTTTCCGGTGGGCGAAAGTGAAGTCGAATTGCTCGAATCGACCGCCCCGGATGGACCGGTGGCCAAGTTCATCGAAAAGAAAGGCACTGGCTTTCAGCATGTCGCCTTTCGTGTCGCCGACATTAATGCCGCCCTGAAGGAATTGAAGGAGAAGGGCATTCAACTCATCGATCAGGAACCACGCCTGGGCGCTGGAGGCGCCAAAATCGCCTTTCTCCATCCCAAAGCCACCGGCGGCCTGTTGGTCGAACTGTGTGAACGCTAACCCACAGTTCTGGTCGCAACCGTCTTTCTCGTCTTAAAAGGAGTACATTATGGCACAACACCCGAACATGGCAAAATGGACGGAACTCGCCGAGAAGCAGATGAAGGGCAAGACTGTCAACACCCTTAACTGGACCACCCCGGAAGGCATTGTCGTCAAGCCGCTCTATACCGCCGAGGACCTCGAAGGTCTGGAGATCGCCAACACCCTGCCGGGGATGGCACCCTACGTGCGCGGCCCCATGGCCACCATGTACACCGGCCGTCCCTGGACCATCCGCCAGTACGCCGGCTTCTCCACCGCCAAGGAATCGAACGCCTTCTACCACAAGGGCCTTGCAGCCGGGCAGAAAGGGCTGTCGGTGGCTTTTGATCTCGCCACCCACCGCGGCTATGACAGCGATCATCCGCGGGTGGCCGGTGATATCGGCAAGGCCGGGGTGGCCATCGACTCGGTGGAGGACATGAAGATTCTCTTCGACGGGATCCCTCTGGACGAGATGTCGGTATCGATGACTATGAACGGCGCGGTTATCCCCATCCTTGCCAGCTATATCGTTGCCGCCGAGGAACAGGGGGTCGGACATGACAAGCTCGAAGGCACCATCCAGAACGATATCCTCAAAGAATACCTGACCCGCAACACCTACATTTACCCGCCCGAGCCGTCGATGCGCATCGTCTCCGACATCATGGCCTTCTGCTCCAGGGAGATGCCCAAGTACAACACCATCAGTATCAGCGGCTACCATATGATGGAGGCCGGTGCCAACAGCGTGTTGCAGACCGCGTTCACCATGGCTGACGGGGTCGAGTATGTCAAGGCGGCTTTGCGAAGCGGTATGGATGTCGACACCTTCGCCCCACGACTGTCGTTTTTCTTTGGCATCGGCATGAATTTTTTCATGGATATCGCCATGCTGCGGGCCGCGAGATACCTGTGGCACCAGCTGATGAGCCAGTTTAATCCGAAGAACGCCAAATCATCGATACTGCGCACTCACTGCCAGACTTCGGGCTGGAGCTTGACCGAGCAGGATCCCTACAACAACATCATCCGCACCACCCTCGAAGCCATGTCTGCCGCCCTCGGCGGCACCCAGTCGCTACACACTAACTCGTTTGACGAGGCCATCGGCCTGCCCACTGACTTCTCGGCGCGCATCGCCCGCAACACCCAGATCATTATTCAAGAAGAATCTGAGATCTGCCGGGTCATCGACCCACTGGGCGGCTCCTACTATCTTGAGGCGCTCACCGGCAGTATCATTGCCGAGGCCAGTAAAATCATCGCCGAAGTCGAGCAACTGGGTGGCATGGCCAAGGCCATCGCAAGCGGCATGCCGAAGATGCGCATCGAGGAAAGCGCAACACGTAAGCAGGCGCGCGTCGACCAGGGCCTCGACGTCATCGTCGGCGTCAACAAGTACAAACTGTCCAACGAGAAGATCGATTTCGAGGTGCGCGAGGTTCCAGCCTCGGTCCGTGAAGAGCAGGTCGCGAGAATCAGGGAGATCAAGGCCAGTCGCGACGCACAGGTAGTGGAGCGGGCGCTGACTGATCTCACCAACGTCGCTGGCGGAGGTGGCAATCTGCTCGAGGCTGCCATAGTGGCAGTGCGGGCCCGGGCTACAGTGGGCGAAATCTCCGATGCCATGGAAAAGATTTTTGGGCGCTATGTCGCCACCACCCGCTGCATCTCCGGTGCCTATGCCAGCGAATACAAGGGCGACAACAAGATCTTCTCCTCGATCAAGGAGCGCACCAACCGCTTTCTCGAGTTGCAAGGACGACGACCGCGCCTCTTGGTCACCAAGATGGGCCAAGACGGCCACGATCGTGGCTTCAAGGTAGTGGCCAGCGCCTATGCCGATCTCGGTTTCGACGTCGACATCAGCCCGATGTTTCAGACGCCGCAAGAGGTTGCCAAGATGGCCATCGAGAACGACGTTCATGTAGTCGGGGTCTCTAGTCTCGTCGCCGGCCATAAGGCACTGGTTCCGGCGTTGATCGAAGAACTGAAAAAATCCGGCGACGTTGACATCATGGTGATTGCCGGAGGGATAATCCCGCCTGGCGACTATGAGTTCCTCTATGCCGCAGGGGTCAAGGCGATTTTCGGACCGGGCACTCCAATCCCCGAATCGGCCGACAAAACCCTCAACCTGCTCGAAGAAAAATATCTGCGCTAACTCCCTGCTCCGTGCCGGACAGCTCAACGTCCGGCACGGAGCGAGATCTCGCCGGTTAGCCCTCTCTCCCACTCGTTATGCTGTCTGATCCCCAATACTACGTTTCCGGCGTCCTTGCTCGCAATCGCCTCATTATCGCCAAGACCATCACTCTGATCGAGAGCACTCTGCCACAGCACCAGGAACTGGCCAAGGCGATCCTCGACCAACTTCTTCCCCACAGTGGCCAGGGCTATCGCATCGGCATCACCGGGGTCCCCGGCGCCGGCAAGAGTACCTTCATCGAGAGCTTTGGCACCATGCTCACCGCAGGCGGCCACCGCGTTGCCGTACTGGCTGTCGACCCGAGCAGCAGCCGCAGCGGCGGCTCCATCCTCGGCGACAAAACCCGCATGGAAAAATTGGCGGTGGACGCCAACGCCTTTATTCGCCCTTCACCCTCGGCCGGCGCCCTTGGCGGGGTCGGCCGCAAGACCCGGGAAACCATGCTGGTCTGCGAGGCCGCCGGCTACGACGTGGTCATCATCGAGACGGTGGGAGTAGGACAATCTGAAACCACCGTCGCCTCGATGGTCGATTTTTTTCTGGTGCTCCACATTGCCGGGGCAGGAGACGAACTGCAAGGCATCAAGAAGGGGGTTCTCGAAGTGGCCGACGCCATCGTCATCAATAAGGCCGATGGTGACAATCTCGTCCGCGCCAAGGCGACGCGCCGCGAGTACGAGGCCGCCTTGCACATGCTGATACCGCACAGTCCCCACTGGACTGTGCCGGTACTCACCTGCAGCGCCGCCCTCGGCAGCGGCATAAGCGAGGTCTGGAGCACCATCCGCGAACACAAGGAGCGTTTGGGCACAACCGGGGAAATCGCCGCCAAACGGACCGCTCAAGAGCTCGACTGGCTCAACTTTCTGGTCGACGAAGGTCTTCGCCGCTGGTTTAACAACCACCCGCAGGTGGCCGCGCTTCTCCCACAATTGCGCCATGACGTGGAAAGCGGCAAGACCTCGCCAACTGCCGCCGCCGAGGATCTGCTTGCCGTTCTTGCCGAATTAGGGCGCTGACGGCGTCGTGGCGGTGATATCGCTTCCGATATCACCGCAAAGGAGGCCAAACCATGATGACCATCACCCGCAAACCGATTCTTGAGAGAATCGCCTGGCTGTATGACCTGGCCCGTCGCCATGCCGCCACCTACAGCAGCCCCGAGGCGCAACTGGCGCGAACACACTATCTCGCACAACATCCAACCGCCATCGCGGCCATGAAGTGTATGGATGGCCGTCTCAATCTCTCGGTGGTCACCCGGACGCCACCGGGCATCATCCAACCCTTTCGCAACCTTGGTGGTCAATTCGATCTCGGCTGGCCGCATCTCGGCGAGTTACTCACCGCATATGTCTTGGGAATGGTAGGTAAAGGACGGCAAGTGCTGATTCTCATCACCTACCATTTCTCCAAAGGAGACATCCATCGCGGCTGTGCCGGCTTTGGGTACAACACCGAAGCAGCGAAAGCCCATGCCTTCGACATCCAGGCACAGATCACCCACACCTTCGGCGGCGATCATTCAACGGTCTACCCACTGGTGTGCGGCCTGGAAACCGATGAAGACGCCATCATCGTTCATGGCGCGGGCGCTGCCCGATTGGCAGTGGGGGAATTGAGCGAAGCCGACAAAGCCTCTCTCGAGCCTCGACTCGTCGACCTCTGCCCGGATATGCCGGCCCGGATCCGCGAGGATTTCCTGCCCCTTCTCCTTGGCAATCTCGATTATGTCCTTCGGCTACGCGAAGAGGCCAAGGTGACGGCTCCTCGTATTCTTGATATCCAGCACTGCGAGTGGATGATCTGCCTTGGCCGAGGCTTCGATTTCCTGCACACGCCAAACCTCGCCCTGATCATTGGCCCCTACAGCCCGAACCTCGACGATCCCATCCGCAAGGCCGCAGGAATCATCGAGAACAACATGAAGGAGGGACGCATTCCCGACGATGGCTTTTTGCTCCTCACCTCGGTCCCCTATATCGACCTGGGGGTGGATCGCGCCCGTGCTGAGCTCAAATCCCGATTTCTCTCAGGGTTCGCCGCGGATGTCATCCGCCTGGCCTTCCCGGGTCTTGCCGGTGGCATGCATGTGCATACTGCGGTTCTCGATTGGAGATCCCGGAACTTGGAACGACTGTGAGCCTCATAAACAGCACATAAGGGGCAGAACCGCCCGCTTCTCTGCCCCCAAATAGCGCAGGAAGCGTTCGGCAATACGCATATTTTTCCAAGGTGTCGCATGGTAATCGATATTCTTGAGCTTCCCGTCGGGCATTGCAGCCTCGCGTAGAGCCTGCTGAAACAAATACTCCTGGTGTGCCTTCACGCCAGTGTAAAGACCGGAAAATTCCTGGCAAGAGAAATGCGAATGTCCACTCACACCTCTTACCCAATGGCATTAACTTTAGCTGAAATACATTGTTAAAACAATATGTTAATGTTATACTTAGGCTGTTTCATCAACCAACAACAAATCATCCAGCAAAGGAGGCATCATGTCTGAAAAATATAAACAACCAACCCCGGAGGGGCCGGTATTGACTAACCCCTGGAAGGGGATAAATTGCTTTGCCTCTTGAAGAGGCAAAGGGAGTTGCCCCCTAATTTTGCTTCAAAACAATCGCCCTTGCTTTTCTTGTTTTTCTTCCTCTTTTTCCTGGAACTTTACGTATTTCTTTATCATCTCAGCATCAAGCCCTACTGTATCTACACAGTAACCTCGCGACCAAAAATGATTACCCCAATAGGGCCTATTCTTCAACTTGCGAAATTTATTGAAAATCCGGATTGCAGTCCGCCCTTTCAATGTCCCTACAAAATTTGAGATTGACACCTTCGGCGGAATCATCGCCAGCAAATGAACGTGATCAATTTGAACATTGAGTTCGACTAGTTCACCCTTTTGTTGATCTACAAATGCTCTGATGCAACGCTCTACCTCATGTGCTACTTCCCCTATCAGTATTCGAAACCGATACTTTGGGACAAAAACAATGTGATATTGGCAGCACCATATCATTTGTGATAACTTACGGAAACGGCTCATTGCTACTCCTTTTGTTGCGTTGTGGGACAACTCAACTTGGGTTATAGCAATGAGACGTTCATGCGGCAAAGCCTATGAACTCTGACCTTGGCCGGAGGCCAAGGATTTCTATATTGGATTAAAACACCACCCCCCTGTCAATTGGACCTAAGGGCATATTTGCGTAATTGCA
>CAYSON010000054.1:0-11064 GCA_964432635.1 uncultured Desulfopila sp. | reverse complement strand
CGGCTATATTTCCTGGCACATTCCCGCATCCCTCTTGGGAACCGTTGCCCTGCTCACCTGGATCTTCGGCGGGGAAGGCTATTTTGGCGGAGACCCCCTGCTGGCGGTGTTGAGCGGCGGTGTCATCCTCGGGGCCTTTTATATGGCCACCGACTATGTCACCAGCCCCAGCAACAAGACGGCACAGTTGGTGTTCGGCTGCAGCATCGGCGCGCTCACCGTGCTTATTCGGCTCAAGGGTGGTTATCCGGAGGGCATCTGTTATGCCATCCTGCTTATGAATCCTCTCAGTACCGCGCTTGATAGCTGGTTTAAACCGAAGCGCTTCGCACCGCCGGTGGGAGGTGCCAAATGAAAAATATCGTCACCATTGTCCTTCGCTTGACCATTTCCTGCCTCATGGCCGCCACGGTCATGGGTCTCTTCTTCATCTTCACCAGCAATGCCAAAAAGCACAACGAGCATGTCCAGGAACAACGGGTGATGTATGAACTGCTCGGCTTCAAAAGTGGTGCCACCATTCCCGAATCGATGGGCCTGCACGAAGTCTATCGCTATGTCGTCACCGCCGGCGGCAAACAGACCATCGCCTATCTGGTGCCCCAGGGTGGCAAGGAAAAGAGCTTTCTGTTCGTCAACATCGCCCTCGACGGCACCATGGTGGCCAACAAGGCACTGCCGTTGAGCGCGGCCCAGGCGCTTGATGCCAAGGCACGTCTGGCGGCGGTCACCGCGGCGGCGGAGCCCGGCTCGACGGTGAAATTCGCCGACCAGACCATCGTCGTCACCAAGGACGGCAAGCGTGTTGCCTATATTCTCGGCGGCAAGTTCCAGGGGTTCAAGACCTTTATCCACGTCATGCTGGCGGTCGATCCGGCCTTTGCCATTCTCGGTCTTGATGTTCTCGAACACGAGGAAGACCCTGGCCTGGGGGCTGAGATTGATCAGGATTATTTCAAGAACCAATTCAAGGACAAACCCTTCGAGGCCTTAAAGACCATCGACGTGATCAAAGCCCCCCTTCCCGAAGACTATCTCAAGGCCTTGAACGGCAAAGTCGGCGAGGAGGATGTCCTCAAGTTCCGCGAGCAGTACAAAGACAAAGCGGTCTATGCCCTCACCGGTGCCACCATCTCCACCAAGGCGGTCACCGAAGGCGTCAAAGGCATCGTCACCAAGTCCGCCTATCGCATCAACGTGCTCGATAAGATTCTGAAAGAGCAGCAACTGCCTGTTTCTTTCTAACCCCAGAGAGAGGAAGTCGACGTGTCCAACGATAAAACCCCATTGCAACTCATCTCTCGCGGTGTTCTCAGTGAAAACCCGATCTTCCGCCTGGCCCTGTCCATGTGTCCGGCGGTAGGCATCTCCACCACGGTGATGAATGGCATTATGCTTGGTGTCGCCGTACTGTTCGTACAGGTTTTCTCCAGCGTCACCATCTCCGTCTTCAAAAACCACATTCATCCGCGTATCCGTATTCCCACCTATACCCTGACCATCGCCACCTGGGTGACGGTCATCGACCTGCTTTTGGCCGCCTACATGCCGGAGGCCTATGCCAAGATGGGAATCTTCGTCAAGTTGATCGTCGCCTTCGCCATTATCACCATGCGGCTGGAGATGTTCGCCTGCAAGGAAGGGGTCAAGGAATCCTTCTGGGATGCGATGGGCATGGGGATCGGCTTTATGGTCGGCATGATGGTGATTGGCTTGGTCCGTGAGCTGCTCGGCTCCGGGGCGATTTTCGGCTACGACGTGCTCGGCTTCAAGCCGCTCTTGTTCTTCATTCTGCCCAGCGCCGGGTTCTTTGTCGTCGGCCTGATGATGGCCTTCTTCAACTGGATCGAGATCTATTACAAGCGCTCCAAAGGAGTGAAATGATGAAGTCAACAATCACCTACAAACTGATAATCGCCCTGCTGGTGGCGGTGTTTGCCCCCTTGACTGTCTCAGCCGGGGATCTCGTGGTCGACCAGCGTTTTATCGGCAAGAAGGAGATCGCCGTCACCTTCGCCGGAGCGGTGGATAAGGCCATCGCCGGCAATATCGCCAATTTTAAGGTTTTCGAAGAAGCTGATCCCGATATCTACCTCGAATTGGGGGCGGCAAAGGTCGCCGATGACGGCAAGAGTGTGGTGCTCTCCTTTAAATCCCCGCTCAATACGGTCAAGACCCACGTCGTCGAAGTCAAGGGGCTGGCCGGAACCGACAAGACCGTCTTTTCGGTGAGCAAGTCGTATCTCGGCTACCTCTTCGGCATTCTCATCTCCGCCCTCCTCATTAACAACTTCGTCTTTACCAAGTACCTCGGGCTCTGTGTCTTTTTCGGCACCTCGAAGAAAATGAGCACCGCCAAGGGCATGGGGGTGGTTTTCACCGTGGTCATGGTGGTTTCGGCGATCATGAGCTGGTTTTTCTTCAACTTCATCCTCACCCCCTATAACCTCAACTTTTTGCAGATCGTCGTCTTCATCGGTCTGGTCTCGCTGACTGTGCAGGCGGTGGATACCATTCTCCGCAAGGTTAACCCGATTCTCTTCAACTCCTTCGGGGTTTACCTGGTGCTGGTCATCGCCAACTGCGTCATCATTGCCGTGCCGCTCATCCTCGCCAACAACAACTACAACCTCTTCGAGACCTTTATGTTGGCCCTGGGTGCCGGCGGCGGCTTCCTGCTCGCCCTGTACCTGATGAGCTCGGTGAGCGAGCGGCTACAGTTGGCAAATATACCAGCGACCTTCAAGGGGCTGCCCATCGCCTTTATCGTCGCCGGGCAGTTCGCTATGGCCTTTCTAGGTTTTTCCGGGCTGCAGCTCTTTTAACTTGGTCAACCTTCCTTTACCAACCGGCTTTTCGAGAGTGACGAAATGGATGTAGAACTGATAAAATTAGCGTTGGGCGGCCTGGTGCTGCTGGGCTGCATCGGCTTGTTTTTTGGCATCGGCCTGGCCATAGCTGCCCACAAGTTCGCCGTCGAGGTTAATCCCCTGATTGAACACGTGGTCGAATCCCTGCCCATGGCGCAATGCGGCGGCTGCGGTTATCCTGGGTGCGAGGGCTATGCCATTGCCGTGGTCACCGACCCCGAGGTACCGCCCAACCTCTGCTTTCCTGGTAAGGAGAAGGTGGCCAACCGGGTGGCGGAGTTGACCGGCAAGAAGATGGCGGCAGTCGAGGACCAGATTGCCGTGGTGCGTTGCTCGCGGGTTGAAGGGCGGGTCAGTCATAAGCACGAATACTATGGCTTTGCCTCCTGTACCGCCGCCAACCTCGGCTTCGGCGGCCCATCGGCCTGCCAGTACGCCTGCATCGGCTTGGGTGAATGCGGCGAAGCCTGCCCCTTCGACGCCATCGACATGGTGGAAAACTTCCCGGTGGTCAATCCCGACAAGTGCGTCAGTTGCGGGGTGTGCGTGCGCACCTGCCCCAAGAAGATTATTGAGATTCAGACGCTCAAGGCGCGGGTCTTTGTGCCCTGTTCGACCAAGGACCTTGGCAAGAACGTCAAAGAGGTGTGCCAGGTTGGCTGCATCGGCTGCAAGCTGTGCGTCAAGGCCTGCCCGGCAGGGGCGGTGGCTTACGAGGACAATGTGGTCAAGATCGATCACAAGGCCTGCATCGCTTATGGTCCCGCCTGTGAGGAGGCCTGCGTCGCCAAATGCCCGCGACAGATTTTTCGTCACTACGCCGGACGCCAGGTGCTCAGTCGCGCCAAGGTCGATGGCTTGAAGATGGCCGGCTGAAGAATGTGACGATCCAAGAAAACCGCACTCTCCGACAACTCTCAGAGATTGGCAATGCTTTCCCCTTGATGAAGGAAAAAACGATATGAAAACAAAAACTCCCGAAACCTCTGTTGACCAAAAAAGACGTTCGTTCCTCAAGCTCTCCGGCCTCTTGGGGCTGGGTGTTGCCGGGGTGGCCTTGCTTCCCGCGGAAAAGGCGGAGGCCATGCTTTTCGGCAAAAAAGAGTTCAAGGTCAGCAAAACCAAGCTGGCGATGGGCTCCTATGTCGCCATCACCGCCATCCACTCCTCCCGTGACCAGGCGGAGCAGGCCATTGGCTTGGCCTTCGGGGAGATTGAGCGACTGGGCAAGATTTTCAGCCACTACGAAGATGGAACCCCGCTAACGACCCTCAATTCCTCGGGCCAACTTATCGATATCCCTGAAGAATTGAGTGAGGTGGTGGCGAGAGCGATGTACTTCCACCGGGAAACTGGGGGGGCCTTCGATGTCACGGTCAAACCGATGATCGACCTGTACAAGGAGAGCTTCGCTGCTGGCCGGACACCTGCAGACGGCGAGATTGAACGGACCCTCAAACGGGTCGGCGGACACAAGCTTCACTTTCGCAACAACATCCTCCAGTTTGCGGAAAGCGATATGGCCATTACCCTTGACGGTATCGCCGTCGGCTATATCGTCGACCGGGCCTCGGCGGTGATGAGCAAAAACGGTGTCTCCAACCACCTCATCAATGCCAGCGGCGACATCCGCGTCAGCGGCACGGCGGCGCAGGGCAAGGCCTGGACCGTGGCTATCCAAGATCCCGAGAAGAAGCGCGAGTATCCCGATGTAGTCACCATGAGCGAAGGGGCGATCTCCACTTCCGGCAATTACGAAATCTACTACGACCGCGAGAAACTCTTCCACCACATCGTCGATGGTCGTACCGGCCGTTCGCCGCATCTCGCCAAGAGCGTCACGGTCATGGCGCCCACGGTGCAGGAGGCCGACGCCCTGTCCACCGGTGTCTTTGTCATGGGACCGCAGGCGGGGGTTGATTTCATCAACCAGCGCGAGGAGTACCGCTGCTTCATCATGGCCAGCGACGGTTCGGTCAGCCATTCCCGCAACTGGAAGGCCTAGCACTGCTTGCGGTGGTTGGTGATTACCGCCGCCCAACGACACAACGGGGAGCAAATATATCAGCTATTTGCTCCCCGTTCTCTTTTTAAAATCCCTTTGCTTTAATCGCGCATTATTGGGGCACCATTGGATGGTGCACCTCTCTTCGCCTAGCCAACCATGCCGTGCGGAAATGGTTGGGTATCTATTTGAAGTCGCTTGAGTCGAGGTTGTACTTCTTGCTCTTGTACTGAATGGCACGGCGGCTGATGCCGAGCAGTTCCGCCGCCTCCTTCTTGACCCCCCTAGTCTGCCTCAGGGCGCGGATGATCGCCTCTTTTTCGCTCTGTTCCATTGAGAAATCGTTCTCGCCGAGGGACTCGCCTGCGGCGTGGCCATGACCGTCGAGTTGCAGGTCCTCGGGGAGGATACGACTGTCACGGCAGAGGATGACCCCACTTTGCAGGGCGTTTTTCAACTCACGGACATTCCCGGGCCAGGGCAGGGTCTGCAACCACTGCAAGGTGGTTTCGGGGATTTGCATCGCTTCCAGGTCGTTTTCCCTGACAAAAGATTCGACAAACAGATGGGCCAGGGCGGGAATGTCCTCCGGTCGTTGCCGCAAAGAAGGGATCTGCAGGGTCACCACCTTGAGCCGATAATAAAGGTCCTGGCGAAAACGGCCGGCATCGACAGCGCCCTTGAGATCGGCATTGGTGGCGGCGATGACCCGACAATCGACGCTCTTCTCCTTGACCGCGCCGACTTGGCGAATGGTTCGTTCCTCGAGAAAGCGCAGCAGTCGGCTTTGCATGTCCATGGAGATATTGCCGATTTCGTCGAGAAAGAGGGTGCCGCCATGGGCCGCCTCGATCAACCCCTTTTTGTCCTGGATGGCGTGGGTGAACGACCCCTTGACGTGTCCAAACAGTTCACTTTCAAGAATGCCGGGAGGGGTGGCACCGCAGTCAACAACAATATATGGCCCGTCCTTGCGGCCGCTCAAATCGTGGAGTTGTCGTGCCAGGCACTCCTTGCCGACACCGCTTTCCCCAAGCAACAGGACGTTGGCGGTGCTGCCGGCAACCTTATGGAGAATGGCGTGAAGCTCGGCCATGATCGGGCTGTTGCCCCAGACGAAGCCGTTGCTCACAGAAGGAGGGGTTGGGCGTGCCTTTTCGCTGAGAACGGTGGAGATCTTGCGCACCAGCTCACGACCGTCAAAAGGCTTGGTAAGATAGTCGACGGCTCCGCTCTTGACTGCTTCGACTGCATCGGGGATGGTGCCGTAGGCGGTGAGAAAGATCACCGGCAGTGCTGGACGCAGAGCTCTTGCCTTGGTCAACAGTTCCATGCCGCTCATCTCCGGCATTTTCATATCGGAGACGAGAATGTGTATCTTGCTGTTCTTAAGGAGTTCCAGGGCTTGGGCGCCGCGTGCCGCCCGATAGACGACGAAGCCGGCGGAAGACAGGCGAACCTCGAGCACTTCCAAGATGTTGGGATCGTCATCGACAATGAGAACGTGCTTGGCCTCGCTCATAACGCCTTCCGCTTTTCCTGCAAGGTCTCGTCGATGGCTTCAAGCTCCTCCAGCTGTTTCTGGAGACTATCGACAGTATCGGCCATCTCCGTGATTTTTTTACGTTGTGAGGTGATAATCCCGTTCTTGCGCTTGACCAGCCGGCTGAGTTCCTGGCCCTTGACGTGCAGCCGCTCTCTTTGTGCCTTGAAGGCGACGACGAGCAGGCGCGGGTTGATGTCGCCGGGGTTTTTCTCATGTTCCTCGAGCCAATGCTCAAGGTTGGCGATGGCCTGAACGAGTTGCTCGTCGCCTGTCGCCAGTGCCAGCTGGGTGCAGGACAGGCCATAAAGGGCAAGCTGGCGATCGTCCTCGGCCAGGGCGGTCTCGTAATCGTGTTCGAATTGCACCAAGGCCTCGGGCCACTGTTGGGCGAGGAAGAGAGTCTCTCCGGCACTCGGTGGTGGCGGAGGCGGCGGTGGAGGCGCGGCGGGGGGTGGAGGCGCAGCGCAGGAAGTGATGAGGAGCGCAGAGAGCAGCACAACGAAAAGATACGAGGGGCGTCTGCGGGAGCGGTTGGGATACACAGCGTCTTGGGGCATGGGATGCAATCAACTGGCCTGGATGGGGCTTAAGGGTTTACCGGCAGAGTAAAGGAAAAGGTGCATCCCTGCAAGGTGTTGTTGGTAACGGTGATAATGCCGCCATAACTGGCAATGATGCGTCGGCTGATGGCCAGCCCGAGGCCGACGCCATCGAGATGGCTGCGGGTGTCGCGTGTCCGATAATATTTGGTGAAGACCAGCGTCTGTTCCTCTTCGGGGATGCCTGGGCCGCTGTCGGCAACGCGAAAGAGCAGATAGCCCTTGCGGCTGTCTGGTTGCCACGAGATGGAAACGGTACCGCCCTCCGGCGAGTATTTAACACCGTTGCCGATTATGTTGATGAAGACTTGTTCGATCTCCTCCCGCACCCCAAAAAGTTGCGGACAGGAGGAGAAATCGGCGGTGAGGAGGCGCAGTTTTTTCCTTTCAGCGGCGGCTGTGAACGCTGTGGCGCAGTCGACGATAAGTTGCCCGGTATCAAGATGGCGGGCCTCCTGCTGGGGCGGGCCGCTTTCCAGGACCGAGACGTTGAGGAGGTGATGCAGCAGATTCTTGATTCGCTCGATTTCGACGGCGGCGATATCAAGGAAGCGGCGCTGTTTGTCGTTGACCGGGCCGAGCACCTCCTCGGCGATCATGCTCACCGACTCGTGGATGGACGATAGCGGCGTGCGGATCTCATGGCTGAGGGTAGCGATAAACTCGCTACGGATGCTTTCCTCTTCCTGCAGTTGCCGGCTCATGCCGTTATAGGCGGTGGCCAGTTCGGTGAATTCGCTGCCGCCCTTGAGTTTGATCGGCTCCTGGACGGTATCGAAAGAGAGATAACGCAGGCGACCGGTGAGAATCTTCAAAGGAGAGAGGATGGCGCTGGAGACATACCAGATGCCCAGGCAGCACAGCGCCAGGGACAGAACGAAGCCGCAGAGGCCATAGCGCCCGCTGGTTCGGCCGGCCTCGTTCATGTCGGCCAGCGCCCGCTCGATTTCCTGCTGATTGGCCCTTTTGGCCTGGTCGATCAGGCGCGCCCACTCCGCCAAGGTCGATTCGTCCACCCAGGCAAAGGGAGAATTGTCGCTGGCCGGGTATTTCTCAGAGAATTCCTTTTGATAGCTTGCTGCCAGTTGCTGCCAGGGATTAACGACAACTTCGCTACTCCGGCTCAACTGCAGGGCGAGTTGAAGATGTTCTTCGAAGCCGGCGCGTGCCTTGGCGAAGTGTTCGAGGTAGCGGGTTCGTTTCAGCAGCAGGAATTTTTTGGCGCCTGCGTCCATATCGAGCAGATCCCCATGCACCGCCTCGCTCAGTTCGGCCAGCTGTTTACTGGTGGTGCCGAGGCGTTCGCTGACCGTGACCATCTGCCGCACGTTGTCGAGCAAGACAACAACGGTACCGGAGAAGATAAGGAAAAAGATCAGGAAGATGAGGGCCATCTTCTGGGTGATGCCGATTTTCCCGATCATTGCCTCTTGGGGTTGAGGTTGCTCCCGGGATGGCTTGGCCAGCCCTGAGGGAGGGAATAGGGACGGGGGCTTGGTGAACGGTAGTGGCGACCGCCTCGCAAGTGCAGATCTAACATGTTAGCAAACCTCATGCCAGAGGCAACTTCGTAATGGTGTGAGTAGAGATTGTTTATGGCGCTGACATTACGTGTTATTTTCTAATCATGCCGGCAGCTTTGGCAAGCTCTGGGAAAAACGTGCGCTGCCGGTCAGGGCAAACCGGCATTAATTGCACTCTACGCAGAGACACCCGCTCCAGGAGTTTTGTCCTGTCTGCGGGGCCGTTGAAGCGTGAAGGTCAGGACAGCAGTTCCGATAGTGGCCCGGCCATGGTCTTGTCGCCGCCTTTGTCGAGGGCAGCATGAAGGGAGCGCAGCACCTCGCGGATGATAGCGCTTTTGGCGGCCGGGGAGAGCAGCTGCACCTCGATGGTTTTGACATCGATGAGGATCTCTTCCAGTTGTCCAATGGATTTACCGCTGCCCGAGCAGGCGCGGAGATCGGCGAGGAGATGATGAAGAAGCTCGCGGTCACCATCATCGAGCACCGGCCCCTTGCTTAACCGGCGCCCGGGGCCTTGGACGGCCTGGGGCGCAGCTGGGGCGATGCCCAGAGCCGCCAAGCCCTCAACGGTGATGCTGATCCCTCCGGCCAGGGTGCGCAGCTCGGCCAAGCCCTCGACCATCAGTTCCTCCGCTGCAGCCCCGGCCGCCGCCTTGGCAAGGCCCAGGGGGGCCCCGAGATCGTACATGGAAACGGTCTGCTGCAGGTCGCCCTTGGTCCTTTGGTACAATTCCATCAGCAGGGATGTGGAGACGGGTTGGCTGTCGTTGCTCATGTGCTCTGCTCTACCTTTCCGTGGGAGTGGTGAAAAGCGATAAGGGTTTCTTCAACACAGTATCATGCAGCCTCTCCAGCGTCGAGATCGAAGTGGTGACTGCTGTCTCTGGTCGCTTCTTCAACGACCTATCCCCGTCAGCCAGTGCCGAAAATCTTCCTCGGAGAGGTTCGCGTCACCGATGATGCGAGCATTGTAGAAAGGAATGCCGCTTGCCAGGACTTCTGCCCATTGTGTTTGGAAGCGATGCTGCTCCTCGATAAAAGCCGAGCTGGCATCCTGGAGGTTAGCCTGGCAGGGTGTTGACACCAGGTTACAGTTGCAGTAGGGGCTATATGTGTTTTTCCCGCCGCACTGGTGCAGCCGCATGGACAGATCAAGAAAAAAGAAGGTTTCCGGGAAATCGGTAACCATCAGCTCGGGGTGTGTGTGCAACCAAGCGGTGCGCAAGAGAAAGACCTCGCCGGTCACTGCCATCACCTCCTGGGGGCACTGACCTCCGTTCATAAGGACGGAGCAATTGGCGAGAAAACGGGCAAAATAGAGTGGCGACTGCTGGGTGGTGTCGGCGATCGGGGTGATGGCCGGGTGATCCTGCGGGTCGTAGGCAAATTGTCCGCACACCATGGCTACCTCGTGGCTCTGGCCATATTCGAGCAGGGCGGCCAACCATTGATCGCCTTGTGGCTGCAGGCTGCCGTCAAGCCATGTCAGATAGTCACTGTCGTCAACCTCCACGATTTCCGCGAAGACCGAAGCGGTACTGCGTCCTCTGGGGTATGCCAGGACCTCGAAGGTGAGGTCGGGAAGTTCGTTGCCGGCTGCAAGAGGCGGGGATGCTGTTATGTCTGTTGTCAGGATAAACATCTTGGTAATGGTGGTGCCGGCGGAGGCAACCAGGGAGGAGAGATCAGCTCCCTGTGGTTGATGCCGCCGCAAATCGACAACCAGGGTAACTTTGGCACCAGGCCGCACCGCCCGCTTGGCACGGTAGAAAAACTTCCAATCGCACCCAAGCACTTCGCCAGTGATGCCACGGCGCGCCAAGGCTGCGGCGACGCAGTTGCGGCCGGCATCGTCGGCGTAGTGTTTTTCCTGGTGGTTGATGCTGGTGGATTTCTCGGAAGCGCGCCAGTGGTAGAGGATTTCCGGGATGTGCACCACCTTGTCGGCCCGTTCCGAAAGCTTGAGGAAGAGGTCGAGGTCCTGGGCGCCGTCATAGGCGGAGTCGCAGCCGCCGCCCGCCTCGTAGAGCTCTCTCCTCGCAACCACGCAGTGGGTGACGTAGTTGTGGCAGAGAAGCAGCTCGGGGTTGAAGCCTGGTTTGCGGAAGACGCTGAAGCGACGACCATCGGTGCCGATGAGATCCTCGTCGCTGTAGTAGAGGTCGGCGGGATTGCTGTTGATACGTTCGGCAAAGGTGGCCAGAGCCTCCGCGGCCAGCTCGTCGTCGTGGTCGAGAAAGAGCAGATAGTCGCCGACGGCGAGACTTGCGGCGGCGTTGGTGGCGGAGGAGATGCCGGAGTTGTGGTCGAGGAAGACAGCGGTGATGCGCGGGTCTTCAGCAAGCCAGCGGCGGAGCAGAGGGCGAATGGCCGGATCGCTGCTGCAGTCGTCGGCGAGACAAAGCTGCCAGTGGGGGTAGCTCTGGTAGAGCACCGAGCGGATACAGGTATTGAGGTGGGCGGAGGCGACGTTATAGACCGGCAGTACCACCGAGATGAGTGGTTTTACGGCCAGGCC
>CAYSON010000053.1:0-11091 GCA_964432635.1 uncultured Desulfopila sp. | reverse complement strand
ATGGTCGCCCGGGTCTCGTCCTGAATGAGGCTGCAGACTCCTTGGGACAGGTGACGTGGCAACATCGGAATCTGTCCTTCCGGGAAATAAATGGAGGTCCCTCTATGCATCGCCTCAAGAAAGAGCGGATCTCCCGGGCGGACATAATGGGCGACATCGGAAATATGGATGCCGACAAGAAAGTTTCCATTTTCTTCTTCGATGGTCAAGGCATCGTCGAAATCGAGAGTGGTCGGTCCATCGATGGTTAAGGGCTGCAGGGCGGTGAGATCGGTTCGTCCTGAATCGGAAAAAAGTTCTTCTTGGCCACGGCGGAGGATCAGTTCTGCCTGCTGCCTGGCGGCCAAGGAAAAGTTTACCGGCAAGCCTTGACGAAGCAGGGGGATGTTTTCATTGGCCGACCAGACCCCAGCCTTGACCAGCAGATGAAAGGGGTCGTGAGGATGGTGCAGTCCAGCCTCCTTGAGGAGCCTTTGTGCCGTCTCCGCTTCCTTGGCCTCAAGCCCCAAGAGATAATACTCACGAAGAATATCAAGGAGTTCGGTTTCCACAGTGGTATAGGTTTCGGGGACCTTGTCCGTGCAGTGGAGGCGGGTGAGAAAGACACCGCCTTCGGCAATGAGCTGTGCTCGCCTTGCCTCTTTGGCGACTTGCAGCCGAAGTTGCTCGACCTTTTCCGGGTCATTGGCGAGGATTTGCCCCTCTTTGTATTTAAAATACAAGCGGTCTTCAAAGACACAACGCAGCAGGGCGGAGACTGAATCATCATCGGCGGTGGTGCCGAAGGTGAGCTCGGCGAGGAAATCGGGCGAGAAGACTCGAGTTCCTTCTTCGACGGCAAGTTCCCAGATTTCGATAAGATTAACGACTTCCATCAGGGCCCGTCGCTTTTCCGTGGCCTCCTTCAAGCGCCTGGATAGAAGTTCCTTGTCACCGAGTACTGAATGAGTTTCCCGGGAACAATGGACAACTCGGGAAACGGGGAGGAGCACTTCTCGTACGTTGTGGTTGATAAGGCGCAGTCGCTTTGGTTGGCACTCCACCACCATCCCGCAAATGAACTTACCACCATCAAGATATTCTATGAGTTTGCCTGTTACGATCATCAAACGTGTAACCGTTTCTCGCCAATCGATTCTTTAAAATGGTTTAAGGTGGGCTGGCGCCCGCAACCCAAGAACCAGTAATCCTCTCCGGGGAAAAAGCTCTGTTGCGCAGTTTGTCTGCTCAAACGAAACTTATACCCTTGCGGTAAACGTGCCTTGCTGTGTGTCTCGGGCCCCAATGCTGTCCAAAACCAATTTTCTTGTAATTGTGACAACTTTCACGGAGTAAGGCACTAATTACCTGCTTTCACCCGATATCAGTAAACGAAGATAGGCAAAAGCGTATTATAATTGTATGCTTGCCGCACTGTCCTTTGCCATCGGAGAAATGTCAGACAGTATAGTGTGGAATAGAATTTTGCCCACACTTATTCTCCTGCCAAGAAAAGTAATATGGGTTGCTCACCAATGAATACACACGATCCGCAACTGAAATCTGGCATGGTGGCCATAGTTGGTCCGCCGAACGCCGGGAAATCGACTCTTCTCAATAGATTTCTTGGGCAAAAAATCTCCATAGTCACGCCCAAGCCGCAAACTACCAGGAACCGTATTGTCGGGATTGTCAATGAAGCTGATCACCAGATCGTTTTTCTTGACACCCCCGGGCTGCATCGCTCACGCGAGTCGTTAAACATGGAAATGGTCAAGATTGCCATGGCCAGCCTGGCGGAGGTCGATCTGGTCCTTTTTCTCGTTGATGTTTCCCTTACTATACCTGAAAAGATAAGGGAGGAAAGGCGCGAGGAGCTTTGTGCATATTTCGAACGAATCGCCAGTCCGGCGATCATGGTTCTCAACAAGATCGACTGTGTCGTCCGCAGCAGTGTTTTGCCGTTGATACAAGGATACGCAGAGCTCTATCCGTTCAAAGCCATTATCCCCGTTTCAGCCTTGCGAAACGACGGCCTCGATCATCTGTATAGCGAAATCTTGCGCTACTTACCGTTTGGTCCGCGCCTCTTTCCGGAAGATATCCCCACCGATGCCAGTGAACGGTTTCTCTGTGGGGAGATCGTTCGCGAGAAGGTTTTTCTGCTCACCGGAGCGGAAATTCCCTATGCCTCAGCGGTCCTCATCGAGTCGTTCAAGGAAGATGAACAAAATGGTTTGGTCACTATCCATGCGGCTATCGTCGTCGACCGCGAGTCGCAAAAGGGAATCGTTATCGGCAAGGGAGGGAAAAAACTTAAAAGCATCGGTATTGCAGCCCGCAAGGACATGGAAAAGCTTCTCGGTCAGCGGGTACACCTCCAACTTTGGGTGAAAGTGCACCGTAACTGGTCACAAGATCGCAATTTTCTTAGAGAGTTGGGGTATTGATACAGCGAGTTCGTCTCTTACGATAAACACCAAGAGGTCGACCAACCAGCTCTGGGCAAATCTTCTCTGTGAGCCCATGCGACTTATTGATCACTCTTGTTGTTCTCGGAATATAAATTGAGACTTTTTAAAATATTGTACGCCGTTCGCAATTGATTGTCCTTTGCGAGTTTTTCCTCCAGGTGAGCGCCAGCCTTATCTGCTGTGGCCTTTTCATCTTGGCGATCGGGGAAATGATTGGTGAGGTCGGCCTCCTTCACGGATCTCTTGGCGGCTTTTTCGGATGTCTCCTGGTCTGGAGCAAGGTACGGTAAGAACGGCACCTCGACGTCGGGTTTGATCCCTTTGGCTTGAATGGAACGATCGTCCGGAGTGTAATACAACGCAGTGGTCATGCGCAGCCCAGCACCATCCGGAAGAGGAATGACGGTTTGTACTGTGCCCTTACCAAAAGTCTGGGTGCCGACGACGATGCCGCGTTTGTGTGCTTGGATGGCCCCGGCAACGATTTCCGCAGCGCTGGCCGAACCCTCATTGACAAGAATCACCAACGGATAATTGCGCTTTTCTCCTCCGCCGTGGGCGTTAAACACGGTGTTTTGATCTGCCTTTCGACCTTTGGTGTAGACGATCTTGCCTTTTTCGAGGAAGAGATCGGCAACACTTACCGCCTGCTGCAATAACCCACCTGGGTTGTTGCGGAGATCGAGAATTAAACCATCAATTTGCCCCTTGTTTTTCAACACCTGCAAGGCAGCCTTAAACTCATTGCCGGTGTGGTTTTGAAACTTGGTGATTCGCGAATAGACATATCCAGGGGAGAGAAACTCGGCTTTTACCGATTGCACCGGAATGATCTCGCGCTTGATCGTCATTTTCTTCGGGTCATCCCAACCTTCCCGTTGAATTGAGAGAGACACCGAGGTGCCGGCAGGCCCCCTCAGTTTTTCTATGGCCTCATAGGGCCCCATGTTCTTGGTTTTTTTTCCATCGATTTCAAGGATGATGTCGTTGGCCTTTAAACCCGCCTGGTCTGCGGGCGTCTCGGCAATGGGGCTGACGATAGTCAAGAGGTCATTTTTAATGGTTACCTCGATACCAATACCAGTGAAGGATCCGCGGGTCTCATCCTGAAGATCACGATAGCTCTCCGGCGGCAGGTAGGAAGAGTGCGGGTCGAGGGAAAACAGCAAGCCCTGGATAGCCCCGTTCAAGGCCTCTTTGGTGTTGATTTCCTCAACATAGTGTTCCTGGAGAATACTGAGGATATTGGAGAAAAGCTCCAACTGCTTATAGGTTGTTTCTTTCTCCGCCTGTGAGATTTCTGCGGTAGTGGATGCCGGGACAATGAGAAGCAGAAGCGGCAGAACAACGAGGGAAAGGTAAAGTCTCGTTATGCGCATGATAGGCCTCGATGAATATATTACCTTAGGGTGCGGAGTGCTCTTTGCGAGCAGTGTCTCCGGATAAATCGTGGGTGGCCCTGAGTCTATTTGGGTTGAGCCAGAGCAAGGGATCGACCAGTTCAGTGTTGTTGCGAATTTCAAAATAGATTCCATCCTCGAAAAGGGTGGCAGTGCCTCCCATAACACCGATGGTCTCTTCCCGTTTGATACGTTGACCAGCTTTTACCTGTAGCTTTTCCAGACGCGAAGTGACGGTATAATATCGTTGTCCATGGTGTATTATAACGGTATTGCCGTATCCGCGTAAGTATCCGGAAAAAATGACCTCGCCATTGCTCACCGCAACCACTGGAGCGTTATCGGGGCCCTGGAGCTCTATCCCCTGGGATACGCGTTCTATTCCCAGCTTGTTGACCTTTTTCTGACGAAAGAGGGTGACCAGCCTGCCGTCGATGGGGGGTGGCAGATTACCCTTGTCGCTGGCGAATTCATCATTTCCTTCTTGTGTTTTTGATTTGAGGGAGACGATTGACTTGCTCAAGGAATCGGAGGCCTGCTGCATCTCCTCCTTGGCTTTTTTATGCAGCGTGGTTTGCGTGCGCACCTGGGTCAAGAGGAGCCGCCTATCCGCCTTGGTAGCCTCAAGGATTTCCGTTTCATTAGCGGTTTGCGTAATGAAGTCCTGCAAAACCGTCTTCTCAAGGCCGAGTGCGGTCTTTTTTCTTTCGATCTCACGGATGGTGTCGCGAAAGACCTTGATGACATCCTGGTCGTATTTGATGAGGACGTCGAAAGCGTCGTGAAAGGTGAGCAGTTCCGGCAGAGTTTGTGTGGAAAAGGTGACGTTCAGCAAGCCGATATCGCCCATAGTGTAGTAGGCGGCGATGCGCTTCTTGAGATGGTTCTCGACGATACCTTTTTCATCCCTAATCCTGGCCAGGGCGTTTTCCTCTCGAGCGATCAACTCCTGCTGTTTTGCCATCTTGCTGAGAAGTTCGGAGAGCTTATCCTGCTGATCGGCGAGCTTTTTGTCGAGAATCTCGAGTTCGGAGAGGATGTTCTGTTCCTTGGATTGTGTATCCTGAATCTGGTCTTCCTTTTCGAGAATCCCTTCCTGCAACCGTCTGATTTTGATGCGAAAACTATTGATCTCGCGATGATCTCGGTCGGTGCCCTGGTCATTGGCCTGATCGGTGGCAGAGACGGGTTGAGAGAGGCAAAGGCAGAAGACTGCGGCCATGCCGATTCGGGCCATCCGGTGCGCTGTAGAGCGCGTCATGGCGATGACGCGGCGAATCCCTCTGGTCAATGCGCTCAATCCCATGTCTTCCAGAAAAGCGTCGATGGTTGTCTCAAATGCGGAGAAATTTCTGCATGGTGGAATAACTTCCCAGGGTGCAGAGCAGGATAGAAACACAGATTATGCTGACGCTCACCCCCGGAGAGAAGAAGGAAAACTCGAAGAGGTTGAGAAAGCCAGGGCTCGAAAATCTCAACTTAATCCACTCGTAGAGGGCGTAGAGCGAGACGATGCCAAGGGTAGAGCCAACAATGCCTTGCAGCAACCCTTCAAGCAAAAAAGGTGTTCTGATGTAGTTGTTGGTGGCACCTACCAGTTTAAGTAATTCCAGCTCATCTTGCCGTCCGAGAATGGTCAGACGAATGGTATATGCGACCATGAAAATGGTGGTCAAAATGAGCAATGTCCCGCTGAGCAGCACGATGATCGACAGGAGTTTGGTAAAATAATAGAAACGTTCAACCCAATCCTGCCCATATTGTACCTTCAAGGTCCCCGGCAAACGCGAGAGGTATGAAGAGAACAGTTTGACTTGGTTGAGGCTGCGCAGGTTTTTGAGTGGCACCACCTCGATCGAGGGAGGAAGGAAATCTTTGGGCATATCATTGAGAACGTCTTGATTCTCGCCGAGTTGTTTGGCAAATCGTTGGTAGGCGTCGGCCCGCGAGACAAAACGAATCTTTTCAACTTCGTCGAAGGTGACGATCTTTTTGGTCAGTTGTTCCTTGAGTTCCGGACCCGGCTCGTCCTCAAGGTAGACAATGAGGCTAAGATCGTCGCCAAGCTTTTCCCCGAAACTGATCATGTTGGCGTAGATCAGGTAGAAAAAAGCGAATATCAGCACGGATAGACTGACGGTGAGCAGTGTCATCAGCTGAGAGGCCCAAGTTTGCCGAAGATTCCTCCCCACCTGGCGGAACACGGTCACCCAAAAACTCATGGCAAGCCTCCGGTAATCATATGCAATTTCCCTTTGCGCAACTCCATGACCCGATGCGAGGTGTGCCGATATATGGAATCGTCGTGGGTGGCAATAACGATGGTAGCTCCACCTTTGTTGCATTTGTTGAGCAAGTTCATCACTCTTTGTGTGGTGACAGCGTCAAGGTTGCCGGTTGGCTCATCGACCAGGATCATGGTTGGGGAATTTGCTATCGCCCGCGCCAAGGCCACCCGCTGCTGTTCACCCCGCGACAGTTCGCCGGTAATGGTATCGTGTTTGTCGGCAAGGCCAAGCTGGTCAAGCAGATCTCGCACCCTTTTTGTGATCATCTGCGGCTTTTTGTAGGAAACCTCCATGGAAATGGCAACATTTTCTGCGGTGGTCCTATCCGTTAGCAGCTTGAAGTCTTGGTAGGCGACGCCAATTTTCTGGCGCAGACGGGCGAGATGATTGCCTCGTAGTTGGTTGGTTGGTTTGCCGGAGATCTCAATGAGACCGCTGGTTGGCAGTTCCATGCTGCAGAGGAGTTTTAGCAGTGTCGTCTTGCCGGCCCCGCTCATGCCGATAACAAAAAACATCTCTCCAGCATCAATGGACAGGGAGAGGTCTTTGAGGGCGACAACGTCGGGGGGGTAGTCCTTGGAGACCTTGATCAGTTCGATCATGGTTTCCGGAGCACTGCTGGGTTGAGTTTTCATGTGACCATCATTTCGCGTTAATAAAAGCGATTGGAGCGATGTAGCCAATGTCTCCGTGAAGCAAGGGCGAGAGATCAGACCAGACAATTCGCGCAAGGCTCGATGCCCTGGATAGAGAGGCAAAACTTTCGCAGAAATATAAAGTATTTCCAAGTGAATGGCAATCATCTCCACTCAACGATACGAAAAAAACTCGTTGAATCAGCGAAGCGATATCATTCCGGCCGCAACTCCTTGCCAGATAAGGCTTGCAACTTAAAGTGCAGTTGGTATCATAGCAGGTTTCGCAAATATCCTGGTAACTCACCACAGAGCGCCCATTGACCTGCCATCTCGTCTCTTTATAAGCTCTTCGCGGGAAAGGTCTCATTTCAAGGAGAATAACATGGATTATAGGGATACCCTTAATCTCCCCCAGACTAGCTTCAACATGAAGGCGAATCTTGCTCAAAAAGAGCCACAAGTCCTTAAATTTTGGGACAGGGAAGATCTCTACCACCGTATTCAAAAGAGCGCTGTCGGTAAACCCATGTTTATTCTTCACGACGGCCCCCCTTACGCTAACGGCAACATTCATCTCGGCACCGCCTTTAACAAAATTCTCAAGGATATCATCCTACGCTCAAAACGCATGGCCGGTTTCAATGCCCCTTACGTACCTGGCTGGGACTGCCACGGTCTCCCCATCGAACACAATGTCGACAAGGAGCTTGGGGACAAGAAGGACAGTATCCCAAAGCTGTCGAAACGCGCCGCCTGCCGTAAATATGCCAATAAATGGATCAAAATTCAAAAGGAACAATTCAAGCGACTGGGCGTCTTAGGCGACTGGGAAAAGCCGTATCTCACCATCGACTATGGTTATGAGGCGACGATCGCGCGCGAATTCAACACCTTTCTCCTCTCCGGTTCGGTGGTTCGCAACCGCAAACCTGTCTATTGGTGTTCCACCTGCACCACCGCTCTGGCTGAAGCGGAAGTTGAATACGCTGACCACTCTTCTCCCTCGATTTACGTGAAATTCAGGGCTAAGGATGATTTTTCCGACATTCATCCCAGCCTCGCCGGCGACAAGGTATACTTCGTTATCTGGACAACCACTCCCTGGACGTTGCCAGCAAATCTGGCCATTGCTCTCAATCCCGACTTTGTCTATGCCGCCGTATCCGTTGCCGGGGAGACCTGGATTCTCGCCAAGGACCTGGTAGAGCAGGTGATGGCCGCCGCCAAGGTCTCAGACTACAGTATTGTCGGCACCTTTTCCGCCGCACCTTTCGAGAAAAGGCGGTGCCACCATCCCTTTATAGAGAGGGACTCTCTGCTGGTGCTTGCTCCCTACGTTACCGCCGATGCCGGTACCGGCTGCGTACATACCGCCCCCGGTCACGGCGCCGACGACTATCAAACCGGACTAAACTATGGGTTGGAAATACTCTCGCCGGTTGATGACCAAGGGGTCTTCACTCAAGAAGCCGGAAAATACGCGGGGTCGAAGATTCCCCGGGTCAACAAGACGATTATCGCCGATCTTGCCCAAAGCGGGCACCTGGTTAACGAGACTGCTATCAACCACAGCTATCCGCACTGTTGGCGATGCAAGGAACCGGTGATGTACCGTGCCACGCCGCAGTGGTTCATCTCCATGGAGATCAACGATCTGCGCAAGAAGTCATTGGCCGCCATAGGTACCGTGCAGTGGACACCTTCCTGGGGCATGCAGCGTATTTCTTCAATGATCGAAGGTCGTCCCGACTGGTGTCTGTCGCGACAACGCAGTTGGGGCGTTCCGCTCACCGTCATTACCTGCCGATCCTGCGGGGAAATCGTCACTTCCCGCGAACTCGTCGAAAATATCGATACCTTATTCAAAAAAGAAGGGGCCGACGCATGGTTCAGCCATGGAGTGAGTGACTTCCTTGGCAAGGATTTCCGTTGCGACAAGTGTGGGGGGGACGATTTCCTCAAGGAGGAGGATATCCTTGATGTGTGGTTCGACTCCGGTGTCAGTCATGCCGCGGTACTTGAACAAAACGAGGCTCTTCGTTCTCCCGCCGACCTCTATCTGGAAGGTAGCGACCAGCATCGCGGCTGGTTCCACAGTTCGCTGCTGGCCTCGGTCGGCAATCGCGGTCGTGCCCCCTTCAAGGGAGTGTTGACCCATGGCTACGTGGTTGATGGTCAGGGGCGCAAAATGTCAAAATCGGTTGGCAATGTGGTGGCTCCTGGGGAGGTTATAGAAAAATTCGGGGCGGAGATCCTCCGCCTCTGGGTGGCCAGCGAAGATTACCGTGACGATGTCAAGGTTTCCGATGAAATACTCAAACAAGTCGCTGATGCCTATCGTAAAATTCGCAATACCATTCGCTACCTTCTCAGTAACCTCAATGATTTCGATCCGTCAGCGCATCGGATTGCCTTTACCGATCTTTCCGAGATTGACCGCTGGGCGCTGGCCAAGTTTGCGGAACTGCAAGAAAAGGTGAAGCAGAGTTACGAACGGTATGAGTTTCACGCCATTTATCACAGTCCCAATTTCTTCTGCGGCACCACCCTCAGTGCCTTCTACCTCGACATCCTCAAAGATCGGCTCTATGCCTCGGCGCCCGGATCACAAGCGCGGCGCTCCGCTCAGACGGCACTTTACGATATTGTCGACGGCTTGCTGCGGTTGATGAGTCCTATTCTTTGCTTTACCGCCGCTGAGGCGTGGAGTGTCTTACATCGCCTTGGTGACAGTGGCCGAATCGACGACGAGATCCATTTTGTTGAATTTTCCCCAAGCCAGCAGATGTCGCTTGACCAAAATATGATGGAAAAATGGTCGCAGCTGATCAGGGTTCGCTCTGAGATCACCAAGGCTCTTGAACTCGCACGGCGTGACAAGGTGATCGGCCACCCTCTGGAAGCGGAGGTATCGCTCCGCGCCGACGACCAGCTCATGAACGTTATCGGTGCTTCCTGGGAGACGATCCGTGAGATATCGATAGTTTCCGAGCTCAGCATCCTGAGTGAGGCGGCAGCCTCCTCCGCCATTCGTTTTGAAAGCGAAGAGCTTCCCGGGCTGATCGTGCAAGTCCAGGCGGCAAAAGGGGAGAAATGCGAGCGCTGTTGGATGCGATCGACCACGGTCGGTGAGGATGCCCAGCACCCCTTGCTCTGCCATCGCTGCGCCGGGGTCATGGGTGAGTTGAACGTCAAGGAAGGTTGAGCTTCGTGGCCTATTGTATCATTGTTCTGCTCACGGTGATCATCGACCAGTGGAGCAAATTCCTGGTTGTCGAGTCCCTGCAATTGTACCAATCTGTGCCGATCGTCCCCGGTCTGTTCAATCTCGTCTATGTAACCAACAGCGGCGCTGCCTTTAGCCTGCTGGCCGATTTTGACTCGCCCTGGCGACACTATTTCTTTCTCACCGTAGGCACTTTGGCGGTGATCGGGATCAGCTACACGGCGTGGAAACTTGCACCGATCAGTCGCGTCTATCCCTGGGCTCTCGGGCTCATCGCCGGTGGCGCCATCGGTAACCTCATCGACCGCATAAGGGTCGGGGCGGTCGTCGACTTCCTCGATTTCTTTATTGGTCGCTACCACTGGCCTGCCTTTAACGTTGCAGATTCAGCTATCTGTATTGGCGCCCTGACATTTCTCGTAATAAATCTCTTGGAAGCACGAGCACAAAATATCAAGGAGCATGTATGAAGATTGCAGTGCTGTTTCCCGGCCAGGGGTCACAGTTTTTAGGAATGGGTAAAGAATTCATTGATGGGGATGCCGAGAGTGGTGCCCTGATGGCGATGGCCGAAGCTGCCTGCGCGGCACCGCTGGCCAAGCTCTGTGTCGACGGGCCGATGGAAGAACTGACCCGTGCCGCAGTTTTGCAGCCGGCAATCACCATCGTCAATCTCAGCTGCTGGCGTCAATTGCTGAGAAATCTCTGTGACGACCTTGTGGTGAGTTGTGTCGCTGGCCATAGCTTGGGAGAGTATGCTGCCCTCTGCGCCGCCGAAGTTGTGAGCGTAGAAGATACCATACGCCTGGTTGCTCAGCGGGGAAGCCTCATGGAGCGTGAGGGAAAGAAAAATCCGGGTGGGATGCGGGCGGTACTTGGCCTTGATATCAACACCCTTGAATCTCTACTCGCCCAATACCGAGGGGAGGGGATCGCGGTGGTTGCCAACCACAACACCCCTGAACAGATCGTTCTTTCCGGCACGTTTTCGGGACTAGACGGAGTATGCCGGCTTATCGAAGCGCAAGGCGGCAAAGTTATACCACTTAATGTAAGTGTCGCCAATCACAGCCCCCTGGTGGGAGA
>CAYSON010000052.1:7794-11122 GCA_964432635.1 uncultured Desulfopila sp. | reverse complement strand
TCAATAGCAGTAGCTACCGTCACATTGATGGCTCCGGCACGTTAGCCATGCTATCACGTCTGGCCTTCGTCAGCCCCCATACCCTTGATCACCTGCGCGCCACCGGCAAGGTCATTCCGGCGCTGCTTGCCCTGATCGAGGGGCAGTATTTCCATGTGCCGCCGCTGCGTGATCATAAAGAGGATCTGCCGCGCCTGGTGTCGCACTATCTTGAGCGTTTCAGCCGGGAGTATGGCAAAAAAATCTTCAAGGTCTCCCCGGAAACCTTGGGGATATTTATGAACTATGACTGGCCCGGCAATCTCAATGAGCTCGCCAACGTCATCCGCCGCGCGGTGATGCTGGCCAAGGAAGACGAAATTCTTCCCGACCAGATTCTCCTCGGTCTACCCAAGACGGAAGGCAAGTGGGAGTATAATCTGCTGCGCATCTCCTGGATTAAAAACCTGCTATCGAGCCGCGTCTTTCCCCTGGTGCCGCAGGCGATCATCGGCGCCGTGCTGTTGCTCACCGTGTACTTTCTCTTATTTGGCCCGGAGGATCCCCAAGCCAACCTCGGCCTGACTATCGGCTGGTATATCGGCTGGTTCTTTTCCTTTTTCTTTCTGGCGCGGACCTGGTGCGGCGTTTGTTCCCTGGCAGTGCCAGGCACCCTGCTGCAGAACTTGATCAAACCAAAACGCAAGACGCCGCAATTTATCAAGGACTTTTCCGGTTGGATCATGGCCTTGCTGTGTATCCTGGTCTTTTGGATAGAGATCGTCTGGGATGCCTACAACCACCCCTTTCTTACCGGCGGCATCATCCTGATCATCACCTTCGGCTCAGTTCTCTTTAGCGTCCTCTTTTCACGGCGCAGCTGGTGTCGCTATCTCTGTCCGCTTGGGGCGGTCAACGCCATCTTCGCCATGCCCTCGGTGGTCGAGCTGCGCTCCAATCGTCATGTCTGCCTCAACCGCTGTCAAAGCCATGCCTGTTTCACTGGAGACGGTGATGTTTCAGGCTGTCCGATGTTTCGCCATCCCTATCTGGTCGACAACAATCGCGATTGCATCATGTGCGCCAAGTGTGTCAAAAGTTGCGGCAACAGTTCGATTCAGCTCAATATCCGGCTCGCTCCCCAGGAGTTGTGGGCGCTGGAGACGCCGCGTGGCGCCGACAGCTTTCTCATCGTGGCCATGGGGGCGATCTTTTTCCCCTTCGCCCTCAAGGAGCAGTTTTTTCAGCTGGCCCGGTATCTCGAGACGTTGACGGCATCTTCGGGCGTTGAGCTTGACGAAAAGCTGATCGCCAGCCTCATGTTTTTCGGGCTGATCCTGCTCTTTCAGGGTGGCTATCGGCTGATGGTGGTGGTGCAGTCGCTCTACGCGCGCATCGACAAAGAGCTGCTGCTGCCGCTCTTCGGCTACGGCACCATTCCCCTGGTGCTTGGCGGATATATGGCCCTGCATCTCGAGTTCTTTCTTGGTGGGGCCGGCAGAATTGTGCCAAACATCGGGGAGATCATGGGCATGACCGTTTCCTACGAGGATGTGCGGCTGATCAGTGTCGATAGCACCCAGGTGCTGCAGATTCTCACCATCCTCGGCGGACTGTTCGCCGCCCTTTACGCCACTTATCGGGTGATCGAACGGGCCTTGGTCGGTGAGACGCTGACCTCCAAGGCCTTGGTTATTCCCTACACCTTCCTGGTCGTTCTGGCCGTGCTCTATCTCTTTCTTGTCTGAACACCGTTGCGAAACGAAGCGATTCCTTTGAATAAACCCGCTTAAATAAGAAAAGAGCGGCTCTCTCTGGCAATTTCGGGTTCTGCAACAAATATCGCATTGACGTAACACGGAAAAATCGCCACAATAGGGCTGAACAAGGACCATCGGTGTGTTGTCCCGGGGGGGGTGATTCGTCAGGTTGACGAAAAGGGAAAGGCTATGAAGTTGTTGCACTATGTTGTCACGATCGCCCTGTTGGGGGCGCCGCTATCTACTTATGGGGCCGCTCCGGCCGTGGTCGATCTCCTTGCAGAGGAGCTCGCCTACGAGCAGGCTGAGGAAGAGGGGGCGAAAGGGTCGGCAGAGGTTTACGACCCCTTGGAGTCGATGAACCGGTTCTTCTTCGAGGTCAACGACGATCTCTATGTGTGGGTGGTCAAACCGGTGACCCGAGAGTACCGCCGTTTTCTCCCCCTGGAACTGCGCGAAAGTTTCGGCAACTTCTTTCTCAACCTGGGCTTTCCCGTCAATTTTCTCAACACCCTGTTGCAGGGAGACCTTCGTTCCACAGTGATCGTCGTCGAGCGGTTTGTGATCAACACCACGCTCGGGGTAGGTGGTTTGGTCGATGTCGCCGCCAACGAGTTCGATCTCGGTCCTCGCCGCGCCGATTTCGGTCAGACCTTGGGGCGCTGGGGCATCGGCGAAGGACCGTTCATTTATTGGCCGCTTCTCGGCCCTTCGAATATCCGTGACACCATAGGGCTCGCCGCCGACACCTTTGTCAAGCCTTTGCCCTATATCTACGAGGACACACTGATCGACATCACCGTCTACTCCACCGAGCGCATCAATGCCCTGTCGCTTAATCCCGACCTCTACGACGACATGAAGCGGTTTTCCCTCGATCCCTATGTCGCCGTTCGCCAGGCCTATAGCGATTACCGTCGTGCCGAGCTGTTGCAGCGCTAAGTGATCGGTGGGCAGCGGGAAAGTACGGTCGCAGGAGGGGTAAAAAAAATCGGGTAGAAGATACAAACTGCGTATAATCTACCCGATTGGGGGGGGTGGTGGGACTCCTTGCGGAGATTACTTTTCTATGTGCAAAGAGCTTGCCATATACTGAAAATTAAATCTTCGGGGGTCGTCCCCTGTTTTCCTTGGTAAATTTACTATATTCCCGCCATGACCATTTCTCTTCCCGAGCCAATGATTACCACAACGTGCCACTCGTATTTCGTTTTTGTAATTGCCGCCGCTTACTGGTAACTCAACGCCCCTGCCTCTTCTCACTGATGTCCGGCGCCAAGGGATTCCAGGGACGCCTCAACTTCGGCTCGGCACTGCAAGCCGGCCAACCACGTCACGGGGATGGACGTTATGCCATGGAGGGCCCCGAGCAGCATGCCGACCACCATGGCGCGGCCGGCGGAATCACCACCGGCCATAACAGTTGCCACCAGGGCCTCCTCGAGACTGTCCTGGAGTTGCAGGGCAGTAAAGATTGCGGCCGGCAAGGCGCCATTAACGGCGCAGGCCTGGCCGTAGCTTTTAACCGTTTCAATGATGTCCCCTCCGCTTCGCGTTATGCTGTCCTGCAAGCGCAGAGAGAGCTCCGG
>CAYSON010000052.1:6161-7784 GCA_964432635.1 uncultured Desulfopila sp. | reverse complement strand
CCGGACTGTCGAGACCTTGTGCCAGTGACTCCTCCAAGGCCTGTCGCAGGGTGGCACCGTGCAGTATATGGTAACAACTCCGTGCCAGGAAGAGGGATGCGGCAACGGCGCCGGGGCCCTGGTGGGTGAGAGCGGTGTACGCCGTTACCGTCGTCGCCATGGCCTCCGCATCATCATAGAGGGCGCATATCAGAGGGGCGATGCGTGCCGCTCCGCCCAGGTCGGTGGACGGCGAACCACAGCTATCCGGTGACATGCCGGCTTCAAGGTTCTGCAAGGTGGCCTTGCTGGCCCGATCCATATAGCCGCCATAACCGTTGATAAAGCGCCGCCACTGCTGCGCGTACTCGGCCAGGGAAAATCTCCCGTGCGAAGACGCCAAGTATTTGAGGAGATGGAGGCTCTGGTCGCCGTAGTGGGTCAGCTCTCCCCTATGTTTGTTGCGGTGATAGCTGTCGTCGCTTGGGGCGAGAAGGTCGCTGATGCGACCGACACGGCTGGCGATTTGCTCGGTGTCATAGATCCAATGGAGCCCGAGGGCCAGTGAGTCGCCAACAAAAGAGGCGAGAACCATGGCATTTGTTGCTGTTGTTTTCATAAAATATCTCCATTTATGTCAATTGTTTACGACATATTCATCCCTTGCCGGTTTACTATACCCCTGCGGCTAGGTGAGAACATAGAGACGATCCATGGGCTTGTCAAATGAACGAATACACCGCCATCAACACCTGGTGAAAAGGGCCGGCACAGTAAGACAACTGTTGCCGAAGTGGTCGAATTCATATATTTTATCATTTCTTATCGCGTGGTTCGTGACAAAGGGCGCTGCGGCGTGCCACGGTTTTACTTGTGGGGGCTTTGCATGAAGGTGTTATTCAAATACGGACTTGTTCCTCTTGTGGTCTTTTGTCTCTTAGTCTCGCTGACGCTCATTGTGGCGCCGGTTCTCATCAACGTGCAGCAATTCGTGCCCAGGTTGGAGAAAGAGATCAGTGCTGCCACCGGGCGAACCTTTACCCTGGGACGTGATCTTTCCTTGTCGTTCTTCCCGTGGCTGAGTCTCTCCTTTTCCGAGATGAAGCTCGGCAATCCCCCGGGTTTTTCCAGTGATCACCTGTTACAGGTCAGCAGTTTCGAGGCGCGGATCAAGGTGTTACCCCTGTTGGTGCGCCGAGTGGAAGTGAGCCGTTTTGTCGTTGGCGGTCTCTCGCTGAACCTGGAAAAAGGGGCCGACGGACGGGGTAACTGGGAGGGGCTGCTGGGGATTGATATAGGCAGACCGCTCTCGTCGAACGTCGGGGCTCTCGCCGGCTTGCTGCAAAACCTCTCCTGCTCGGTTTTGGCGGTAACTGATGGGCAGGTGCGCTGGCGCGACACCGCCACCAACAGTGAGCTGTTGGTGGATGATATCATGTTGCTCCTCAACGATTTTAACGCAAACACGGCGGTGGCCGTCGATGCCAAGGCCAGTGTTGCCGGGAAATCGCTGGCCGTCGAAGGCAAGATCGGGCCGCTTCTTATGGGACCGGAGGGAAATGTCGCCTTTGATCTTGATATCGATGTGATCAAATCCGTCAAGGCACGTACGACTGGGCGTCTGGTTGCCGGCGACGGCGGCCT
>CAYSON010000052.1:0-6151 GCA_964432635.1 uncultured Desulfopila sp. | reverse complement strand
CTGCGTGTTCTCGGTTCCTATGAGGTTCGGGCCTTTTCTCCACGGGATCTGCTCGTTGCCTGGGCCTTGCCCCTCAAAATCCCGGCCGAGGCTGGGCAGATCTTAACCAATGCCGCCTTCAAAGGCGGGGTTCGCCTCGAACAGGGGCGCTTGTTTCTTGAAAACGGCAGCGGTCTCCTTGATGATACACCATTCACCTATACCCTGGCCATGGACAGTGGTGTTGCCCCCAAGGCTGACTTCACCCTCGATTTCGAGCGCCTCGACCTCTCGCGCTATATGCTGCTTCCCTGGGGAGACAGTGCATCCAGCGGCGAAGAAAAGGTGCCGGAGTTGACGGCGGCCCTGCTCGGCCTGCTACGGTCGGGAAAGGTGGGAATTGAAACCTTGACTCTTGGTGGTTTCACTGTCGGTGAGGTGAAACTGCCGATCACCATTACCGATGACAGGCTGATGGTCAGTAACGCCACTGGCAACATCGCCGGAGGGGCGGCCACAGGCGAGGTTACTTACCCTTTGCGCGAAGATAGCCCGAAGGTTAAAACGAGGTTGACGCTTCGCCAGGTGGATAGCACCGCCCTGGTACGCCAATGGCTGGGCAAAGAAGTGATTCGCGGCCCTCTCTCCGCCGAGTTCGACCTCGTTTGGGATCCACGGGGTGCGGGCCCGATGCTTGAGCAGGTGAGCGGCGAGGGTACACTGAGCCTGGAAGAAGGTGTATTGCTGGGAGTTGATCTGGCCGACCCTGGGGGTGGGTTCGACCTCTCGGCAGTCCCCAGGGACAGCGCATCGCCCACCACGGCTTTCACTTCGGGTAAGGCCACCGTGGCGATCAGCCGGGGGTGGGCGGAAATCGGTGAGGCTGTTCTCGTCCTGCCAAACGGAAAGATCGATATCGTTGGTGGTGTCGACATGCTGAAACAGCGTGTCGACCTTGAGAGCACGACCAGCACAGTCGCCACCGTTGTCCATAAAAATGGTCGTGAGGAGCAACAGCAGCGAACCGTCTCTCACACCATTATCGGGGCCATCGCAGCTCCGGAAATCGGCAATCGTCAGGGCCTCCTCACCACCCAGGCCAATAGTCGCCAGAGTGCTAGAAAGATCTTTGCCGAGAAAATGCCGCCCCCCAATGAAGAGGGACTTGGAACCCTGGTCGGCAAGGATCTCGTTGATCCGGCGGTAGTTGCGTCACGTTTTCGGCTGCAACGGGAAGTCTTGCAGACTGGGTCCGTAAAGAAAAAAATTGCCCTGGGATCGGGCCGTATTCGCCTTGGAGAACTCCGCCTGGAGGAAACTCTGCGCTAGCGCTGCCGTCTCTTGGGGACTGTTTACTCGCTGATCTCTTCGCCGCCTGCCGGTTGCTGTTCGCCGCTCTCGGCGAGATACCGTTCAAGATCGCTGCACAATCTGCTTATTTCCTTTTCCATGGCGGCAACACAGCTGGCGCACTGCGTCGCCTGCTCTCCTTTCGCCGCCTCTTCCAACTGCGCCGACAGCTCTTGAAGTTTGCTCATGCCGAGATTGCCGCTTGCCCCTTTGAGGGTGTGGGCTTTCTCGTGCAGGGTCGTGAAGAGGCCATCGGCGAGGTCTTGGTGGAGCAGCTCTGACCAGTGCCCATAGGTGTCGATAAAGGTGCGCAGAAGAAGGCGGTAGAGCTGATCGTCACCCATCACCCGGCTGCGTCCGGCGGCGAGATCGATGTCGGGGAGCCGACTGTGCTTGCTTGGCATCGCGGTCGTTGCCGTCGCTGTGGCTGGATGCTCAACTCTCGGCGGCATGAGTGGCTGTCCGCCGAGGATCTCTGTCAGTTTCAGGTAAAGAGCCGTCGGGTCGATCGGTTTGGCAAGTAGGTCGAGCATCCCCATGCGCAGGCATTTCTCCCGTTCTTCCGGCATGGCATGGGCGGTCAAGGCGACAATGGGCAGGGAGCAGGTCGGTGGCGGCAGACGACGGATCGCCTGGGCGGCCTTATAGCCATCCATCACCGGCATTTGCAGATCCATGAGCACCACATCAAAGGGAGTACTCTGGGATTGCCGCAGGATGTCGAGGGCCTCGGCACCGTTGGCGGCGGTGGTGATGGCCAGTCCGACGGCACGCAGGAAGCCGAGCGCCACCTGGCGATTGATTTCGTTGTCCTCGACCAGCAGAACCTTGCCGCCGAGCAGAGTTCGACGGAGGGCTAAGGCGGTCCCCGGCATTGCCGCCACGGGTGGCGGCGCCGCAGGCAGCTCTATGTTGCGGGCCCGCAGCAACGCGGTCAGCAACCGCTCCGGCAAGATAGGTTTAGCCAGAAAGGCGCAGTTGGTTGGCATAGAGAGCGACCCTAAGGCATGGCGGCGCTCCCCGGCGAGGAGGATGGGCTCTTTCCAGCCGGTGGCCTCGAGAAGGGGCAACAAACCTTGAAGGCGACGGCCGAGCGGTGAGCAATCGAGTATAAGGACTTCGAATCTGCCACGATTATTGCCGGGAGCAAGGGCGGCGAGGACTTCCTCGGGGGACGAGGCCTGGACAACCGTGCAGGCGAAGGAGTGCAGTTGCCAAGAAAGCTCGGTGGCGGTGCGCGCCACCTCCGACATGACCAGTACATGGGTTCCGGCAAGTTCCTGCGGAGCATCGAAAAAGGTGCCTTGGCCCTCGTCCTCACGGAGCAGCGGCAGGGAGAAACTGAAGATACTGCCGCCTTCCTCGCCTCTGGCATAGTCGATATGTCCCCCCATCATCTCTACCAATCGTTTGCAGATCGCCAGGCCGAGACCGGTGCCGCCGTGCCGGCGGATCATGGAGGTGTCGGCCTGGGTGAAGGGCTCAAAGAGTTTGTCCACCTGATCCTCGTCGATACCGCATCCGGTGTCGTGGACGGCGAAGTGCATGAGCAGCTTGTTGTCTGCTTCTGGTTGGGCAGTGATGTGGAGAGTTACTGAACCACGTTCGGTAAACTTGAAGGCGTTGGTGATCAGGTTGGTGAGTACTTGACCAAGGCGAAGACCGTCACCCCGCAGGGCGTAAGGGATATCAGTGCCGATCTGGCAGTAGAACTCCAGGCCCGATTCCTCGCATTGCAGGCTGATCAGCGTGGCGAGGTTTTCCAAAAGGTGGCGGAGATCAAAAGGGGCGTGGTTGATATTGAACTTGCCGGCCTCGATTTTGGAATAGTCGAGTACGGTGTTGACGATGCTGAGCAGGGTGTGGGAAGCGGTGTTTATTTTCGTTAGGGAGTCGCGATGATCGTCGTCGTCTTGACTTTGTAACGCCAATTCGGAAAAGCCGAGGATGGCGTTCATCGGGGTACGGATTTCGTGACTCATGTGGGCTAAAAAATCAGCCTTGGCGATGGCCGCCTGTTCCGCCGCTGCCTTGGCCTTACGCATCTCTTCGGCAAAATAATTGACGGAAGCGGCGATTTCGGTGATTTCATCAGCCCCTTCGACGGAAACGGTGATCTTCTCGCCGGCGACCATGGAGAGAACCTGGCGATTAAGCCGCTGCAGTCGAGCGATCAGCACCCGCCGGAAATAATAAAAGATGGAAACTGCCAAAGCCATCGAGGTAAGAAACAGGGTGGTGAGTACGGCGATATGGGCGCGCACTTCGCTCGATAAGAGCAGATTCTGCTTGCTGACGGCGGAAGTGAGCTCAAATAGTCCTGCAATATTGGCTTCTTCCTTTTCGCGCACCAGGCTTTCGGCAAAGGCCGCTTTGTTCCTGCTGTCGTTGGCCAATCGTTGGTAATTGTGGGCCAAGGAAAGAACACCAGGGGGGGCGATGAGATCCTCCTGCAGCCGCTGGTGGATAAAGCGGACCACGGCTCCCGGCTCAGCCGACAGGCTGTCGGCGGCGGTGGCCAAGTTGGCGAGCCGTTCCACCATAATCTTCTCGTCGTCGCGCAACCTTTGCAGGGATTGCGCCGACCCGGCGTGGCAGGCAAGATCAATGAGGGTTTCTGCCAGTCGCCGTACCTTGTGCACCACTGGTGTTTCCTCGCCGGCGGAGACCGCCAGTGCCGCCGCCACGCGTTCCTGCACCCACCTATTGAGCGGCAGCAGACCGCCAAGGCTCTGCTGGAGTCGGGAGTGGGCAAGGATGCGTTCCTGCACCAGTTCATTGAGATCGCCGACGATGTTTTTAAGGATATCGATCTTCGGACCCTGAGTGTCACCATCGTCACTTTTGAGATTTCTGGAAAAATCGTCGATCCTCTGAAACTGCGTCTCAATTTCCAGGTAGGCGATGCGCCGTGCCGGGTGGTTGGTGGCATGGTGCAGGGCTGCCGTCTGCTGCAGCAACTCGTTGAGGATAACCGATATCTGGGCCTTGGTGGTGGTCTCGGGAAAGGTCTGCTGCGAGAGTCTCGCCAAAACTTCCTGGAAACCGATGAATCCAAGCAGGGAGATAAAGGAGATGGCGGCAAAAAGTGCACTGGAAAACAACAGGCCGGCGAGGCCGGTGACGGCGATCGAGCGGGAGCGCCGAAACACCGAACCACCATTGCCGTCGTGACGAGGCTCAGGGGTCATGGATGGTAGCACCTCCGACCACGGTCAGGCGCCCGTCGAGGCTCGGCGCGATCTCGCCGCGAGTTACCAGACCGTTGCGTATATATTCCCAGAAAACGCGGCCGCCGCCGACCTTCGCCAGCCGTTTACTGCCTTTCAAGGCTGTATAGTTGTCGCCGCCGGCGGCGAGGTAATCAAGGGTGGCCAGCGAATAGGTCTTGTCCGGTTGCAGTTCCTCGCCCGCGATGTGGATCCGCGCCACCCGTTGACCCGGCTTTGCCGTGGGATCGTACCAGATCCTCATGCCGGAGACGTGAGGGAAACGCCCCTTGCCGTCCTCGATGCGCCCGAGGCCGTTTTCGATGCTCTCGCGAAGTTGTCGGCCGCTCACCTCTATGTTGACCACCCGGTTGTTGAAGGGTATCTCCCGATGGATGTCGCCACGGGTCAGGGTGGTGCCCGCCGCATAATAGTGATTGCCGCGAATTCCGCCGCCGTTGATCAAGGCGATATCCGCCTGATAGAACTCGCGCAGGATGTCGGCGAGCAGGTTGGCGAAACCGTTTTCCCCTGAGCGCAGGGCCTTGCGGCTGGTGTCGATTTCGCTACGGGTAACCGCCAGAGGGACGGAGAGTATGTCGGCGAGTTGGCCAAGATAGCCGTCGACCTTGCCCTTGACCTCCGCATCCTCGGCCAGTTCGATCAGGGGTATGGTGCGGCTCTTGCCGGAAAAAGAAAACGACGCACCGCTGCCGCTCATGTTCAAGGTGAAAAGGCAGGCAACACCGCTGTTGCTGTTGAACTCATAGTAATTGCTGTGGGGCTGGTCGGCCGGCGGATCAAGCGTGGGGTCGTTGATCAGGGCAACATCGATAATGTGGTTGCCGAGCATGCCGTAGAGCCCAGGGGGGCGAAAATCGGCGAGGAGAATGACCATATCGGCGCCGGCCTGTCGCAGGGCAGCGGTGGTGGTGGTTATGACCTCATTGGTATCCATGAGTTGCGCCCGAGTCGGCATGTAGTCGACGATGACCTCAGGGTCGACCAGAGCAAAAAGGCCGATGCGGTAGGAGCCGACCGTGTAGATCTGCCAGGCACTGGTCCCCTCGATGCCCCCGTTGCTCAAGGGATCGCTGATGTTGGCGACCAGCAGCGGGAAGTTGGCCTCCATCGCCCGCTGCGACAGCTCATCCTCCTTGTGGGCGAACTCGCTCTTGGCCACCGCCAGGGCGTCCGGCCGCAGCAGGTTGAGAAGGGCGATCATGTGGGCGCCGCGATCGGTGGTGGCGAGGATGCTCGGGGACAAGGCTCCGCCGCCGTGGAAAAAAAGGAGATGGCGCTGGTCGCGCCGCAGAGTGTTCAAGAGCGTCGCCAGTTGCGGGAGACCACCGCGCTCCTTGTTCGGCTGTACCTCGGCCATGGCGGCGGCGTAAACCAGGGTCAGCTCCTCTTCCGCGGAGGCAGCCGGGCCAGGCGATGCCCAGATGAAAACAAGGGCCAGGAGGGCGATCAGAGGGATGGGCATGGCGGTAGAACTCGGGGTGTCAGGAATTCTCCAGGATGCCGTCACGCAGGGTGTAGCAGTGGTCCATGCGCTGGGCGAGCAGGGCGTTGTGGGTGACCATCACCGTGCTCAGACGGCGCTTGCGACA
>CAYSON010000051.1:6957-11129 GCA_964432635.1 uncultured Desulfopila sp. | reverse complement strand
GCCTGGACTTGCAGGATGCGCTCCTCATAGCGGATCAAATCGACTATACCAATGCCTTGCTGTTGCAAAAGCTCGCTTTCCTTGCTCAATTCCCCGAAAAGTGCGGTTTCTTCGGCAAGGCGTTGCTCGACTGAGCGATGAACATTGCACGCCTCAAGAAAGCGCTGATGGGCCAGGTCGGCAAGTCGTTTACGATAAGCAAGGACGATGTCGAGAGAAAACGGTTTCATCGCAAGAGAACACCACCAGGAACAATTCCGCCCTCACCATCTTTTGGCTAAGGGCGATCTGACTGACGACGGTTTTTTGGGGCCGGTTCTTCATCTTTGCGCTCTCCGAGCAGGGTCCCCAGTTGCTCGATGGTATGCTGCAAGTTGTCGGTTTCCGTAAAATTCTGCCGTAGAAAGGCGTTGACTGCATCGATTTTGCTGATGGCGAAGTCGATTTTGGCGTTGGAGCCCTTGAGGTAAGCGCCGATATTGATGAGGTCCTCTCCTTCAGCATAGCGGGCCAGCACTTCCCGGGCCTTGCCGGCCAACTCAAGATGGCGAGGTGAAACGATGTCGCGCATAACCCGGCTGGCCGAGTTGAGTACGTCGATGGCCGGAAAGTGGTTTCTGGCGGCGATGGCTCGCGACAAGACAATGTGGCCATCAAGAATCGAGCGCACCGAATCCGCCACCGGCTCGGTCATATCGTCGCCATCAACCAGAACCGTGTACAATCCGGTGATGGAGCCTTTATCGCGAAAGCGGCCGGCGCGCTCAAGCAGTTTCGGCAAGGTGGCGAATACCGAAGGAGTGTACCCCTTAGTTGTCGGCGGTTCGCCGACGGCCAGGCCGATTTCGCGCATGGCCATGGCAAAGCGAGTCACCGAATCCATCATCAGCAGCACGTTTTTGCCTTTGTTGCAAAAATATTCGGCAATGGCGGTGGCGACAAAGGCGCCGCGCATGCGCAGAAGTGGCGACTGATCGGAGGTCACCGCGACGATAACCGAGCGAGACAACCCTTCTTTGCCGAGGTCGCGCTCGATAAACTCGCGAACTTCTCGGCCACGTTCTCCTATGAGGGCAATAACGTTGATATCCGCCTTGGCGTATTTCGACATCATCCCAAGCAGCACGCTCTTGCCGATACCGGAGCCGGCCATGATGCCCAAGCGCTGCCCCATGCCGCAGGTGAGCAAACCGTTGATGGCCCGGATGCCAAGGTCGAGAACCTCGTTAATATTCTGGCGTTCCATCGGTCCGGGTGGCAGAGCATAGAGAAAATGTTCGTCATCGAGAGTAGGCCGCGGCAAGCCGTCCTGAGGAACTTCCATGGCATCGATGACCCGGCCGAGAAGATTGTTGCCGACCCTGACGGTGGCGCTGTCGCGGACGACGCGAATCAGGCTGCCGGGGCCGAGACCGCGAATTTCGCCAAGAGGCATGAGTAGCGCCTTGTTGTCTCGGAAGCCGACGATCTCGGCATGAATGGTGCTTTTGCCGCTGGTCTGGCTGATCTCGCAGAGGGAACCAATGCTGGCATGGGGACAAAAGCCCTCGATGACCAGGCCGACGATGCGGGTGACCTTACCCCAGACCTTGATGGTGTTGAGCTGTCGAATGGAGAGGGTGTCCAACATCGGGGTTTGTACTCCGTGGTGCTGCCGTGGGGGAAAAAGGTGCTTGGGCCGGCGGATAGGACAAGGCCGGCGGAGCCAAGATTACTGTCGCTTTCTGATCTCCTCGCGGATCAACTCCAGTTGACTGGCGATGGTGGCGTCGATGGTGCAGTTGTCCGACTCAATAAAAACACCGCCTTTTTCGATGGAGTTGTCCTTTTTGATGACGATATTTTGCAACCCGCTGATTCCGGAAATGATGTCGACGGCCTTGGCGTTGAGGATCTCGAAATCGTCGGGGTTGATGTGAATGGCATATTCGTCCGACTTTACCGCCAGGCTCAGCGCTTCGTCGATGGTGGCAATGATGGTGTGATCCTGATCACGGATTGACAGGCGAAGAATCCGTTCCGCCACCGCCAGGGAAAAGTCAATCATCTCCTCTCTGCTGTTGGCGATCAGCGTCTGCCTGAGGTTGTCGAGATGTTGACAGGCGAGGATGAGACTGTTGGCTGCGGTACCGAATTCCATATCGGCTCGGGACAGCCCTTCCGATAGACCATGCTGGTAGGCGTTTTCGGCCAGTTGTTCCGCTTCAACGCGTTCGATAAAACGGTTGGGATCGATCATTGCCGGCGAAGGGGTGGTGTTCAGGCCTTCACCAACCGTTGCTCCCTGGTCAGGAAAAGCGCCCTGGGGCGGTGGATCCCCTCTCGTGGAATCAGTCTGTTTGGTGGTGTTGACGCTAGGCGGCAAATTCCGCGAGAGCCGCTGTGAGGTAAAGGGCGAGGACGGAGTCGACGGCGAGGGAATCCATCCACCTCCAGGACGATCGCCCTTTTTGACCAGCTCTTCCGCTTTGAAGGCAGGCGGATTCTTGTAGTGTTTAGACAAGCTCATCGCCGCCTCCGCTGCCGAGAACAAGCTTGCCCTCTTCCTCGAGTTTCATGGCGATTTTGACGATGGTTTGCTGCATCAGTTCCACCTCGGAGAGGCGCACCGGACCCATGGCCTCGAGGTCATCTTTGACCATATCGGCCGCTCGGGAGGACATATTGGCAAAAATTTTCTCCTTCATCTGCTCGGAGGCGGTCTTGAGGGCCATGGTCAACGAGTTGTTGTTGACCTCGCGCAGAATCATCTGCAGCGAGCGGCCGTCGAGGGAGATGAGATGCTCGAAGGTGAACATCTTCTTGCGAATCTCTTCAGCCATTTCCGGGTCGGACTGTTCCATCTCCTCGAGGATTTCTGTTTCCAAATTGTTTTTCATGTGATTGAGAATGCCCACCACCGCGTCGATGCCACCGACTTTCTTGTGGGTTTTTCCGGAAACTAAACCGATTTCGCGATGCAAGGCGTCCTCGATACGGGTCAGTACTTCTGGAGAAACCTTCTCGATTTTGGAGATGCGATAGACAACATCGGCGCGCATCTTCTCGGGAAGTTGGGTGACGATCTCGGCGGCATGCTCAATATGCTGGGTGGAAAGGACCAGGGCAATGGTCTGAGGGTGCTCTTGTTCAAGCAGGCCGGCAACCATGCGCGGCGCCATCAGGGCAATGGTTTCCAGGGACTTGCTTTCGGTGCCGGAGACAAATTGGTCGAGAAGGAAATTGGCGCGCTGTTCCCCCGGGGTGGCGGCGATGGCCTTTTTGGCGAACTCATCGCCTTTGACGAAGACACCGGCATAGCGCTTCTGCGAGTCGCGAAAGGTGGCGAAGACCTTTTCCTTGATATCAAGGGGAATGTGGTTGATGGCTGCCATGGTACGGGCGACTTGGCGGACCTCGTCATCCGATAGTTCCTCGAAGATCCTGGCACTCGCTTCTTCTCCGATGCAGATCAGCAAGACGGCGGCGCGATTGAGTCCGGTCAGTGTTTCAAGTCCCATGCTGGCTACCCTTCCTGAATCCAGTTTTTAACGATGAAGGCGGTCGGCACCTGGTTGGTCAACACCTCGCGGCGCAGAGCGGTGATGGCGTCATCCACCGGGAGAGGCGGTTCCTCGGGCTCCTGCATGGCAAGTTGTCGCTGTTGTTCACGCTGCTCCTGTTCCAGTTGTTGGACGGTTTTGTAGTGTTGCTTGACTTCCCCCTTCATCGTTTTGACCACCGGCCGGATGAGGACAAAGTAGAGAAGCAACATTCCAAAGGCGATAAGGATATATTTAGCGAGCGGTAAATATTGATAAATAAATGCCTCGGGAGTGGCCTCCCCCCCGACAGCCGCTTCCCGGGTGTCAAGAAAGGGCATGGAGGTTACAGTGATGACATCGCCGCGCGTGGGCATCAGGCCGATGGCAGAGGCGACCATGTTCTCGATCGATTTCAGTTCCTCGCCACTGCGTTGCTCTGTGGTGGTGTTTTGGCCTTCGCTTTTAACCTTGTCGGCGACCAGGACAGAGGCGGAGAGTTTGTTGATGGTTCCGCTGGGATTGACGGTGCGGCTTACCGTCTTACTGATTTCGTAATTGGTGGTGCGTGAGTTCTTGCTGGAGGCGGACGCGGCATTGGTCGCACCGCCCTCCGGGCCCTGCAGGTTCGATTGCACTCCGGGGATACCT
>CAYSON010000051.1:0-6947 GCA_964432635.1 uncultured Desulfopila sp. | reverse complement strand
CCTCCGGGGGAATCGGTGCCGTTTGATTCCTGGTTGATTTGCTCGCTGCGCACCACCGGATCATCGGCGTCAAATAACTCCTGGGTTTTTTCCACCTTGGAAAAATCAAGGTTGGCTGCGACCCGCACCATGGCGCGGTCCTTGCCTATGGTCTTGTCAAGCAAGTCCTGGGCACGTATTTCCAGGCTGTTTTCAACCTGCCGCTGGTAGTTGAGGGTGTCGAGCGACACCAGGGTGTTGTTGTCTTCTTGCCGTAGGCCCTCGAGCACAACCCCGCTGGCATCGATAACCTTGACATTAGCAGCTTCCAAGTCGGCAACAGAACCGGCGACCAGGTGGATAATTCCCTGAACCTGCTTTTTGTCAAGGATCTTGCCGGGATGGAGGGTGACGATAACTGAGGCGCTGGCGTCTTTTTGTTGGCTTTTGAGGAGCCGTTTTTCCGGGAGCGCCAGGTGGACCCTGGTCGACTCAACTGGTGCCAGGGAGGTGATAGTTCGCGCCAGTTCTCCCTGCAATGCCCTTGTATAATTCACCTTTTGTACATAATCAGAAAGCGCGAAGCTCTGTTTGTCGAAGACTTCAAAGCCAATACCACCGCCAGCCGGCAGGCCGTTGGAGGCAAGATCGAGCCGAGTCTGGTACAGTTGATCGGCGGGAACCCAGATATCCTTACCGTCGTTACGCAGGCTGTATTCAACTTTTTGGTTCTTCAGCCAGGCGACCACCGCCCCGGCATCAGTCATCGACAGGTTGGCGTAAAGTAGCTGATGGTTGGCGGTGCGTGCCTGCAGCAGGAGGATGATGATCAGCGCCAAGGCGACGAGGAGGACAGCGGTTGTGGCTATTTTCCGCGACAACGGCCATTCACCGATAAGGGTCAGCAGGCCTTTTCGTTGTGGCGATTGGGCAAGAATGGGAACGGTGGATACACCGGTCGCCGGAACTGTCGCGTTTTCTACTGCCATCGTGCCATCCTCTGTCGTGCTGGTTGGTGGGATTCGTGTTTAGCTTGGCGCGGCTTAGATTTGCATGCGCATGATCTCTTCATAGGCAGTCAGGGCCTTGTTGCGCATCTGCACCAACATGCGCAGGGAGATGTCGGCCTGTTCGACGGCGATCATCACCTCGTGCAAGTGGCCTGCCTTGCCGCTGTGCAGGTTGGTAATGGCCTCTTCGCCATTCTGCTGCACTGTATTGACCTTGTTGAGCATGGTCTCAAGCAGGTTACCGAAGTCGCCGCTTGCCTGGCCGACATGACTCTTATCGGCGACGGCCGGGGTGAGTGGTGGAAGTTGCGACAGAGAATTGATAGTCATGGTTTACCTCCCGATTTCCAGGGCTTTGAGTGCCATTCGCTTGGCACTCTTGATCACTGTGGCGTTGGCCTGGTAGGAGCGGGTCGCCGACATCATGTCAACCATCTCCTCCATATGGTTGACGTTGGGCATGGCCACATAGCCTTCACCGTCGGCGTCGGGATGGGAAGGATCGTAGATCTTGCGCGGTGGACGTTGGTCCTCGATGATTTTGGTAACCTCGACTCCTTGAGTCGATCGGCGCAGGCTGTTGTCGAGCTGGTTTTGAAAGGACAAAGGCGTACTCTGAAAATAGACTGATTTCTTCTTGTACGGCCCGCCTTCTGGGGTGGAAGTGGTTTCGATATTGGCGAGGTTGGAGCTGATGGTGTCGAGACGCTGACTTTGCGCTCGCATCGCCGATCCGCTGATCTTGAAGGTATTGAGAATATCCATATGGTTACCTCGTGGTGATGGCGTTCTGCCTATTGGCCGCCGGAAATGGCGTAGCTGAGTTGCCCGAGCTTTTTTTTGAGAAGCTGAGCGGCGGTCTCATAGAGGAGTTGATTCTCGGAAAGATCGAGCATTTCCTGATTGACGTTAACGCTGTTATTGTCGCCGATGCCGGTTTTGTCGGCGCTGCTGACTATGTTGCCGCGCACCCCATCGAGAGAGAGGGGATGTGGCGGAATATGTTTCTGGTGCGAAGTGGTCAGTCCCAACCCCTTGCTGCCGCGTATGGCCCGGGCGAGATCCTCCTCGAAGTCGAAACGGTTGGCGGAGTAGCCTGGAGTTTCTGCATTGGCAATGTTGGCGGCGATGACTTCGGCTTTCTTTGCTCTAAGATCGAGCACCTTTCCGAGAAGGCGCATGTTCTGATCAAGGGGTTGCATCGGGTCCATGGGGATTCTCCGCAGGTGGGTGGGCGGTTATCGCCGCGCCCTCAGTTTGGCGATCTGCAATTCTCGTTCCGCATATTTCTTCCACAGCGGGTTCTTTGCTGTTTCGACAATTTTTTCGAAGAGGCTTAGGGCGAGTTGTTCATTTCCCCTGCTGCGCTCGATCTCGGCGAGGCGGAAGAGGGCTTGTTCGTAAAAGGGATGATTGGCGGTCATCTGCTTATAGTGGGACTCTGCAGCGGCGATTTCTTTATTGCGATAGAGGGACTCGGCGAGCATGAAGTGCTCCCGGTCCGGCAGCGGGGTGACCATGGTTTCGAGCTTTTTCAAGTCGCGGAGTGCTGTTGTATAGTCTTCGCGGCGGAAGTGGATGGTGGCGGAGATTGTCAACAGGGCCTGATTGTCTGGTATAGGTGTAGGCAACAGGCGCAGCGCCTCGTCGAATCGTTCTTCGGCGGCGAGGGCACGGAGGCGGAGGAGCAGGACCGCCTCGCTGTCCTCGCCGTTGGGATAGTTGTAAACGTATTGCGAGCTGTAATCCTCGACCAGGCTGTAGCCGCCCTGGTCGAAGGTGGCGCTGATCATCGGCAGATAGAACCTTTCGCGAATATCGGGCGGGGTCATCTCGATCAAATAGAGATAAAGTTTGTGTGCCTCCTCGAAGAGGCCGACGCGATGATAGGCCTGGGCGATATCGACGAGGAACCTATTGTTGATCCAATTTTTCTGAAAGAGCTCGCGATTTTTTTTTGCCAGTACCAGGGCCTGAAGGTATTCCTTGCCCTCCACCAAACGCTTGATCTCGAGAGGGAGGATTTCGATCATCAAGGCCTGCGCCGAAATTCTGACATCGCCGCCTTGGAACTCCCGCAACAGTTGCTGCAGCAGGGCAACACTGGCGGCCTGGTCGCCCAGACGACTGAGCATGAGGGCCTGTTTGAACAACGCCTCTTCGCGGATGGTACGACCGCTGGCGGCCTCGGCAATCTCTGTATACCTGGCCAGAGCGTTGCGAGCTTTTTCCTTGTTCTGCAAAAACAAAAGGTCGGTCTTCTTCAAGGCGGCCCGCAACCCTGCCTCGTTTGTCGGGTCGGCCGCCTCGATCTGGGCGAATGCGTTGATGAGGATGTTGTTCTCGACCTTGCCGGAGCGTAGGCGGGCCATATTTTTTCGATATGTAATCAAGCCGAGGAGATCCTTGTCGGAGAGAAGTCCCTCCAGTTGTTCGTAACACGTTGCCGCTTCAGCAAATTTTTTCTGCTGGTAGAGGGTGGTGCAATAGCCGTTGAGGGAGAAGGGCATGGTGCGCAGCAGGTCGGACTGTTCGTGCAAGCGGTAGGCGGCAAAGGCTTTGATCAGTTGGCCAGTGGCATGCCAATAGTCGGCTTGTCTGATGCGCACACGTTTATGGACATCTTCAGGTAGCGCGACATCGTCGCGGAGGAGGAGCTCGTTGAGACGTCTGTGCTTGGCGGAAGCCAGAGCCGCCTCAAGTTGTCCGAGATAGAGGTAGGCGGCGATGGCGCTGTTTTTGCCCATGGCTGTTTCCAAGGCCTGGAACTCATATTCGGCGATACTCGCATCCTGGTATTTGGCTTTGAGGGAGATGAGCAGAAAATCGGCATAGCTGCCGAGCAATTCCTCTGGGTAGCGTTCCTTGAGTAGATAGAGTTGTCGATACGCCCCATCAAAGTCGCCGCCATGGAACAAAGCATCGCCGAGAGTGAGGGCGAGCAGCTTTTGTTGTTCGATATCTGTTGTTTGCGGCAGTTTGGCGAGAATGGCATCAACAAGTTGGGGCCAGGCGCCTTTTTGCGCCAATCCAATCGCTTCTTCGGGGAGATGGCGCAGATTCAATTCTTTGTCTGGAGGAAGGAGGCGGACGATGGGGAAAGGTGGCAGCGTAAACTGCACCGGAACTTCGGGACGGAACGGCGCCTCATAGCTGGAGAAGAAGGATGTCCAGTCTTCCTTGTACGGACACTGTACATAAGGGTTGGTGAAGTCGTCTGGTATCCGGTCGAGCTGTTGCACTCCCTTGAGTCGTTCCGCCAACTCCTGATAGGTTTTGCTGAACTCGTTGCCGAGGAGGATTTCGCAGACGATTTTTCCGTCGCTGCTGCTGGTTACTTTGAAATTCTGCGGTTTGTAGCGGAAAAATAATGAGAGGATCAAGTTGCCGTTTTCGGAGCGTGGCAAAATTTTGACAATCTCTTCGTCTGGTGGAAAAAATTCCATGGTGTCGCTGATAGTTGATGACGCGAAAAGCACATCAAGGCGACGATTGTTGGCAAACGTTGAAAATTTGGGGGGCTGGTCAAAGGTAAAGAAGAGCTGCACCAGGCCACGGGAATCGAGACGCGACACCTTGAGCATTTGCGCGGCCTGCATCTCGGTCGGCAGGAGAGCAAGAAACAGGGCAATGATAAGCAGAGGTTTCATGAAGGCTTATCATGCAAAATAGGTGCCACAAACTTAGCAATGCCGGGGCCTGCATCTTCAGTCGGCAGCGAAGGTAATCTCGCCTTGACAAAGATGTGACAAATATATGACACGAAGGGCAGAGGGCTTTGGAGATTTTTTTTCACGAGATGTTTGATTTTTTTGTTTCCTTCTTGATAAGATTGACCAAGTACATGAGTTGCGGCAAACCATGGGGGTTGCCGCGCGCTCAAAAAGGGTAAGCAACTGTGTCGCCGACCTGGGATGGTTGCAGGTTCGGCATCGATAAGCAAATGAGGAGAACGTGATGGGAAAAAACGTACTGCTGGTTGACGACTCAAGCACCATGAGAAAAATCATCGGTCGCACCCTGCGCCAGGCGGGGATCGACTTCGAAAATATCTACGAGGCTGCCGATGGTCTTGAGGCCCTGGAGATCCTTGAAAGCAAGAAGGTTGATATCGTGCTCAGCGACATCAACATGCCCAATATGGATGGCATTTCCTTCCTTCGCGAAAAAGCTGCCCGCCCCGGCATCAAAAACATCCCGGTGTTGATGATCTCCACCGAGACCGGCGATGACATCATTGGTGAAGCCAAAGCCCTCGGGGCCCTCGGCGCCATCAAAAAGCCCTTCACTCCGGACAAGGTCAACGAGGTGCTCGGTCCGCTGCTGTAACAAGCCGCAAAACGTAAGAGACATTTTGTCCGACTTCTCGAACTGCCGCCGAAGGGGAGCAGATTTTGGGAATACCTATTGGAGGGAGTTACTGTGCGTGAAAAAATAATTGAATCCGCCAAGGAGATCTTTTCCTCGATGCTGATGATGGACATCGTCGAGATGGACACCGACGACAAGGAGGTGTTACCGCTGATCGACAGCATCTCAGGAGTTATCGGCCTTGCCGGTACCCACAAGGGGGTTTTGGCTGTGCACCTGCCCCATGTGGTGGCCATAGCTGTTACCGCAAGCTTTCTTGGCATGGATGTTGAAGAGATGAATAGCGACGTTGAAGATGCGGTGGGAGAACTGGCCAACATGCTGGGCGGCAATGTCAAATCAATTCTCTCGGAAAAGGGTCGGGACATCAACCTTTCCCTGCCGACGACCATCTCCGGTCGCCATTACGATTATCAATCGAACAAGGAAGCTGAGAGGATATTTTTGAAATTCAAGTGTGAACCAGGCGAATTCACGGTGGAACTGCTCCTTGAAAAGTAAGCCGGGCATTTTTATAGCAAGGACTCTCGCTCATGATCGATCAAGTTGTTATCGGTAAGGAAATCGCCCAAGGTGCTCGGGATGTCTTTTCGACTATGCTCATGGTCGAGCTGGAGAGCGAGGAAGCGGTGATCAACCAACGTTTGCCACTGCAATCGAATCTCTCCGCAATGATCGGACTCGGTGGCGGTATTCGGGGGGTGCTCGCCGTTCATTGTCCGGCGGCAGTTGCCAAGGCCATCACTTCGACCTTTCTCGGCATGGAGGTCGAGGGGCTGGATGAGGATGTCAAGGATGCCATCGGTGAAATCGCCAACATGGTCGCTGGAAACCTCAAGGTGTCTTTTGCCGGCATAGGTGTCGACATCGAATTGGCCATTCCTACCTCAGTGGTCGGGGAATCTTTCAGCGTCTGCGGGGCTGCCCGGGCCCAACGAGTGATAGTTCCTCTTAAAATGAGTGGTGACCCTTTCTGGATCGAATTGATGTATGTGGTCAATTGAGACACAAGCCGTCGACTCTCCTTAAGCATCGAGCAGATGCTGCCGATATAAGAGAAACTCTTTCACTTTTCGTCCCTATACCGCAAGGGCATAAGTTTCGCTTGAGCAGTCATGCTGCTCAACTGGGCTATATACCGGGCGGTGGTTCTTTTGCGAGTGGCTCATGGATCAACGTAAACGCATAGATAAGATACTTGACGCCGTCGAAAAGAAGATCCAGGACGAGGTGGCCATTCTTCTGGGCAGCGAATTCACCCTCTTGGGAGGCGATCGCGAGTTGCTCTCCAAGGAAGAGGTCTTCTCCCGCCTCCAGGGCAAGCAGGTCTGCGCCCATCTCGACGTCACCGGTGATCATGCCAGCAAGGGGCTGCTTCTGGTTGGCATCAAGGATGCCATCCGCCTTGGCGGCACCCTGATCATGTTGCCCGACCTTGAATTGCAGGAAGTCGTCGGACGTGAGGAATATCGTGAGGAACTGGCCGATTCCTTTGGGGAAATCGCCAATATTGTCACCGGCTCGATCACCAAGGCCTTCGAGGAGATGTATCCCGACCACAATGACCGACTGCGCGCCGGGTAGGTA
>CAYSON010000050.1:9420-11176 GCA_964432635.1 uncultured Desulfopila sp. | reverse complement strand
AAGCCCCACCGAACAGCCGAGGTCTTCTCAGCCGTTCGGCGCGTTCCCCGGCGGTAATACCAGCAGGTTCCCATCTCTTTGCTGCTCACAGGTTCGGCCTTTTGGCCAGGTTTCTGATAAAGGAGAAAAACGTGTTCTCTGCAGGCGATATGGCTGTTTATCCGGCCCATGGCGTAGGCGTCATCAGGGCCGTCGAGACAAAAACAATCGGCGGTATTGATCAATCCTTCTACGTGTTTGAAATTCTTGACAACAGCATGCGGATCATGATCCCCATCGGCGGCAGCAAAAACGTCGGTCTTCGGGCAATCGTCGGCAAAAATGAAGTCAGCCATGTCTTCGACATTCTCGCCGACCGATCGGTGGTTCTTGGTACCCAGACCTGGAATCGACGGTATCGCGATTATATGGAGAAGATCAAGACCGGATCGGTGCAGGAGGTAGCAGTGGTCTTGCGTGACCTCTTTCTTCTCAGTATCGACAAGGATCTCAGCTATGGCGAAAGAAAAATGCTTGATACTGCCAAAAATCTTCTGGTCAAAGAGTTGTCGCTGGCGCAGAATACCGAGGAAGCAATGGTGAGCAAATCGATCGAGGCGATTTTTTCATGACCACCGGGCAAGTACTTGTCGAACTCGCGCCCGACACCACTGTTGCCGACAAGATCACTGCATGTGATCAGTTTTGTAGCCATACTCTTCGAATGTCCAGTATGCAGAGAGGGATGACCTCTCCGTCGCTTTCCCCCCTTGGGGGGCGGTTTATCTGACGACGCCTTCCTGCACAACGTTGATGCACGCGAAAGATGAGGGGCAGGCAGGAGGAGTTGTTCCTGGCAAACAGTTTTCTTATGCTGTTTCAAATGCTTGTAGTGGCGTACGTCTTGATCAATTCCTTGCCGTGATGGCCCCTGCCACCTCGCGTTCCCTTTTTGCCGAAGCCATTGGCAAAGGGTTGATAGCTGTGGACGGTATGGTCCGCAAGAGCAGTTATCGGGTTAAAGCTGGAGAGGTGGTGTGTGGGCTTATCGAGCCACCACCCTCTCTTGACGTCGTACCTCAGGCTATAGACTTTGCCGTTCTCTACGAGGATGAGTATCTGCTGGCACTGTCGAAACCGCCGGGACTGGTGGTGCATCCCGGCAGTGGTAATCGTGATCAAACCTTGGTCAATGGTCTGGTGCACCACTGCTTGTCGATCGCCTCTGTAGGGGAGACTTCGCGACCGGGGATTGTTCATCGCCTCGATAAAGACACCTCGGGGGTGATGCTGGTTGCAAAACAGGAAGTGGTCCATCGGCGCCTGGTAGAGGCTTTCAAGACTCGCAGTTTGACCAAAGAATACCAGGCACTGGTTCATGGAAGGATGCGGGAGAAGAGTGGCAGAGTCGTAGCCGCCATCGGACGGCACCCCCAGCATCGGCAAAAAATGGCGGTGTTGGCAAGTGGTGGGCGGCATGCGGTGAGCAATTGGCAGGTGCTCAGGGAATTTGCCTTGCCGCTGTCTCTGCTCAAGGTTACTATCGAAACCGGCCGAACCCATCAGATTCGTGTTCATATGGCACATCTTGGGCATCCGCTGGCGGGCGATCACCTCTATGGAGGAAACCGTCCAGGTTTTTATCCTCGACAGCTTCTTCATGCAGCACGGCTGGTTTTCGAGCACCCTATGAGTGGTAGGGAAATGGAGGTGTCGGCGCCGCTCTGGCCCGATTTTTCGGAAGTGCTCGCTCGTCTCGAAGACGCTCCGGCCGGAA
>CAYSON010000050.1:0-9410 GCA_964432635.1 uncultured Desulfopila sp. | reverse complement strand
TCCTCACTCAGGACGGGTCGATTAATCGTAGCGCGCTGCGTAATGCCGTCTTCTACGTTGCCGAAGTGAGACGGGCGCTTGAGGAGATTCTTCATCCCTTGGTGCAGCGCATGGTTGTCGATGGCGCCGAGAGCTGTCGCAAAGCTGGCCGCCATCAGGTAGTTGAGGTGCCACTGCTTTTTGAAGTCGGTTGGCAGGGTCATTTCGACAGTACGGTGGTTGTTTCTGGGCAGGAAAAGCAGTTGTTGATCCGCGTGGGTGGCCGAGACGGCCTCTGCGCCGAAGAGGTACGTCGTGTTGCCGCCAGCCAATGGCCGGCTGCGGAGAAGGAACGTCTGGGCGATTTCGTTATTAACAACAGCGGCACCTTTGTTGCCACGGTGCAGCAAGTCGTCTGGCTGGCAAAAAAACTCGGCGAAGATAATAAATTCCTGGGGAGCGCGGCGGCGGCGGGCTAAAAAACTTGACAGTAAAGAGCCGAATACGTATAAGGGTAGCAACGTTTTCCCAATCCCTGTCTTTGCTGAATCATCTCTTGCATCCTGTTCGCTGTTTGCCGCAGTAAGAAGTTGAAGCTGGTGGTCTGTTGCGGCCATCGTCAGACTTTTAATGGTGTGATTCGTCACAGATCTGGTCGCTTATTCCATTCATAACGCATTATTCTACCAAAATATTGCAAACGAGTCGTTGCCGACGCGCTCAGTGGATCAACTTGAGGTAGCAGTTACCTCGTCTTTGCGCAAAGGCCGCTCTCTTACGATTACTCCACACACCACAGGCCCATCAAGGGTTGCGACGCGTTGGTCGTCGTTGCTGGTGTTTTCCAGATATTCTGCCAATATTCCCGAAAAAGGAGAAGGAGCTTAATGAACCTGGCGGAACTTAAACTGATGAAAATCGGTGAATTGGTGGCGCTTGCCAGGTCGTTGAAGGTCGAGGGGTACAGTGCGTTGCGCAAACAGGAATTGATCTTCGCCATTCTCAAGGCCCAATCCGATAAGGATGGCAAGATGCGTGGCAGCGGCGTCTTGGAAATCCTCCCCGATGGTTTTGGTTTCCTGCGCGCCCCCGATTACAATTATCTCCCCGGTCCGGACGACATCTATGTCTCTCCGTCGCAGATTCGCCGCCTGAACTTGCGCAGTGGCGACACCATCGAGGGTTTGGTCCGCTCTCCGAAGGAGGGCGAACGGTACTTCGCCTTGCTCAAGGTGGACAGCATCAATTTCGATCCGCCGGAGGCGTGCAAGCAGAAGACCCTGTTTGGCAACCTGACCCCGTTGCATCCCAACGAAGCTTTTACCCTGGAATGGCAGCCGGACAATATCTCCATGCGCATCATGGATATGTTCGCCCCCATTGGCAAAGGGCAGCGCGGCCTGATCGTGGCGCCTCCGCGTACCGGCAAGACCGTGCTGATGCAAAAGATTGCCAATTCCATCGTTCGCAACCATAAAGAAGTCTACCTCATTGTCCTGCTCATCGATGAACGCCCCGAAGAGGTGACGGAGATGACTCGCAGTGTCAAGACGGCGGAGGTGGTCAGTTCGACTTTCGACGAACCGCCGCAGCGGCACATCCAGGTGGCGGAAATGGTCATCGAAAAAGCCAAACGCTTGGTCGAGCACAAAAAGGACGTGGTTATCCTGCTCGACTCCATCACGCGGCTGGCCCGCGCCTATAACACGGTGACACCCGCCAGTGGCAAGATTCTCTCCGGTGGTGTCGAGGCCAATGCCTTGCACCGGCCAAAACGCTTCTTCGGAGCCGCGAGAAATATCGAAGAGGGTGGCAGTCTCACCATTATTGCCACCGCCCTGATCGAGACCGGCAGTAAAATGGACGAGGTCATCTTCGAAGAGTTCAAGGGCACCGGTAACATGGAGCTGATCCTTGATCGCAAGATGGCCGACAAACGAATTTTCCCGGCCGTTGATCTCAAGCGCTCGGGAACTCGCAAAGAAGATCTGTTGATCAAGCCGGAGGCCCTCAATCGCATCTGGATCCTGCGGAAACTTCTCAATTCCATGAATCCCGCCGATTGCATGGATTTCCTCATCGACAAATTAAAACTGCAAAAATCCAACGCCGATTTTCTTGATTCGATGAATACCTAAGGGTGAGCAGTTGTCACGCCGGTGGCGTTTTTTGTTGAAATAAATCGCTGTTTGGGTAATATGACGCTCTTGTCGAATAGTCGTCATGTGTATCGTGCCAACATCAATTCACCCTAGGGGGGTGTCGGAGGAATAAGCATCATGAAAGAAGGAATCCACCCAGAATATCGAAATATTACTGCAACTTGCGCCTGTGGGAACACCATCGAGACGGGGTCGGTCATGAAAGAGATGAAAGTGGAGATTTGCTCTGCCTGCCATCCGTTCTTTACCGGCAAGCAAAAGCTCGTCGACTCCGCCGGCCGCATTGAGAAATTCAAGCAGCGTTACGCCAAACATTACGCCAAAGTTGACAAGGGCAAGGCCTGATCACTTTTTTTGTCCCTCGTCGGAGATCGTTCCGACAACATTGCACCCTTTGGGTTCGGTCCACAACGATGCACGGCATGGTTGTGGACTTTTTTCTTTCTCCGTGTGTAAAAGGGAACCGACGTTTATGTTTGAAAGATTTGCCGACCTCGACGACAAAATCTCGCATCTTGAGGGGCGCTTATCAGACCCCCAATTGGTAAGTAACCAGCGAGAATATCAGAAGGTGGTGCGGGAGCATGCTCATCTTACCAAACTTAACGACAAGTATCGCCAGTACATGAAGGTGCAGGAGGATATCCGTGCCAACAAGGCGATCCTCTTTGACGAAGGTGAAGATCTAGAAATGAAGGAGCTGGCCAAGGCTGAGCTCGAAGACTTGGCGGCGAGGGAAAAACAACTGAACGAGGAGATGAAGATCATTCTCCTGCCCAAAGATCCCAACGACGACAAGAATACCTTTCTTGAGATTCGCGCCGGCACCGGTGGCGACGAGGCGGCGTTGTTCGCAGGCGACCTCTTCCGAATGTACAGTCGGTTTGCCGAGAGTATGGGCTGGCGGGTGGAGGTGATGAGTTCCAATCCCATCGGTATTGGTGGTTTCAAGGAGATCATCGCCCTGATCAGCGGCGAGCAGGTCTACTCCAAGTTGAAGTACGAAAGCGGCGTCCACCGCGTGCAACGGGTTCCGGAAACAGAGACTCAGGGACGAATCCATACCTCGGCGGTCACTGTTGCCATTCTCCCGGAGGCCGACGAGGTGGAACTGCATATCGACATGAACGAGCTCAAGTTCGATGTCTTTCGCTCGTCCGGTCCGGGAGGCCAATCGGTCAATACCACCGACTCAGCGGTTCGGGTCACCCATCTGCCCACCGGGTTGGTGGTGATCTGTCAGGATGAGAAGTCTCAACATAAAAACAAGGCCAAAGCCCTGGTGGTCTTGCGGGCCCGCTTGCTCGACCAGCTGGAGCGCGAACGTCACGACAAGATCTCCATGGACCGCAAAAGCCAGGTGGGCAGCGGTGATCGCAGTGAACGGATTCGTACCTACAATTTTCCGCAGGGCCGCATGACCGATCATCGCATCAATCTGACACTCTATAAACTCGATGCCATTATCGGCGGCAAACTCGAGGATGTCATCTTCCCTCTTATTGCCCATGACCAGGCGGAACGACTCAAGGACATCCAGTAGCCATCCGACAGCCAAAACCCTCTTGCACAAAGGTGGCGGCATCGGTGAGGTGGGACGCCAGGGTAAGACCACGGTAACGGCACTGATGGCTCTGGCCGCCGAAGAGCTGCAGCGAGCCGGGATCGATGAGTATGCTCTTGAGGCGCGCCTTCTGCTCGGCAGTTGCCTGAAGATGACGCGAACCGAGCTCTTTCTCAAGGGCGAAGAGACACCGACTGCGGCCGAGCAAGAGTTGCTGCACATGTGGCTGCAGCGTCGTAAGCAGCGTGAACCCCTTGCCTACATCGTCGGTGAGCAAGAGTTCTGGTCTACGTCCTTTAAGGTGTCACCGGCGGTTCTCATCCCGCGACCGGAGACCGAATTCCTCCTCGACCGGGTACTTGCGCTCTGTCAACCTGAGAACATCACGCGGGGTGCAATTCTCGATCTGTGTTGTGGCAGCGGTGTCATTGCCACTGTACTGGCCATGGAAACCGGGCAACCGGTATATGCTTCCGATCTCTCACTGGCGGCCTTGCAGGTGGCCCGTGCCAACCTCACCCGTCATAAGGTTACAGATCGGGTGGCCTTGGTGGCCGGGAACCTCCTCGCCCCGTTTGCCAACGACCGTCGTTTTTCCCTGATCGTTACCAATCCACCCTATGTAGGGTGTGAAGAGCTTGCATCCATGGTGGAGCCGGAGGTTGTCCGCTACGAACCCCATCTGGCCCTGGATGGCGGCAGGGACGGTCTGGCGATCATCAAGAATATTCGCTCCGAGGCCCCTCACTACCTGCAACCTGGAGGTGAACTCTTTATGGAGATCGGTGCTGATCAGGGCCAGGAAGTCGCGGCCATGTTTTCCTCAGGGGCGCGCGATTTGCCGGGGTTTTCCCGGGTGGCCGTCTATGTCGATTACGCCGGGCGAGACCGAGTCCTGCACGCCACGCTTGCCAACTATTAGAAAAAGGTGACACTAAATGGAAAAACTGGCTGCAACCCTTCTCACCCCTGGGAGCCATATTCTGCGAAATGTTCCCGACCTGCGTGATACCCGCACTTTTCTGCGACTGCTGGGTCACCTCGGGGCAACCAGCGAGCGGGACGGTGATATTCTGCATATTGATACAACCACCATCAGCGGCGTCGAGGCCCCGTATACCCTGGTCAAGACCATGCGGGCTTCGGTGCTGGTATTGGGACCGCTGTTAGCAAGGCTGGGTCGGGCCAAAGTATCCCTGCCGGGTGGCTGTGCCATTGGGGCGCGACCAATCAATTTTCATATCATGGGGCTCGAGCGCCTTGGGGTGAATTGTACCCTCGAGGGGGGCTATGTCGACGCCAACTGCCCAGCAAAGATGAAGGGCGCCGTCATCTACTTCGATGTCCCTTCGGTTACCGGCACCGAAAATCTGCTCATGGCTGCGGTGTTGGCGGAAGGTACTACGGTTATCAAGAATGCAGCGCGGGAACCGGAAATCGGCAATCTCATCGATATGCTCAACGGCATGGGGGCTCATATCGAAGGTCGAGACAGCGACCGGTTGACCGTGCAGGGAGTAACCCAGCTGCATCCCGCCGATTGCACGATCATTCCCGACCGAATCGAGGCAGGCACCTACCTTCTTGCCATCGCCGCCAGCGGTGGATCCGGCAAAGTGGTTGGTTGCAGTCCTGGTCACCTCCCCGCCCTTCTCGAAAAACTGCGCTGTGCCGGTGTGGACGTCGAGGAGGGGCCGGATAGTATCGGCGTCTTTTGGACGGGGAGGCGGCAAGCGGTGCCCTTTATCAACAGCGTTGACATCAAGACCATGCCCTATCCCGGCTATCCCACCGATCTCCAGGCCCAGTTCATGGCTCTGATGACCTTGGGGTCAGATATCTGTGTGATTACCGAAACGATTTTTGAAAACCGCTTTATGCACGTTGCCGAACTGCAACGAATGGGGGCGAGGATTAGGGTTGACGGCCATTCCGCGGTAGTCTCCGGGCGAGGCATGCATGGCCTCAGCGGTGCACCGGTCATGGCCACTGATCTGCGCGCCAGCTCGTCCTTGGTTATTGCTGGGCTGGCTGCCTCCGGACGAACTGATATTTCACGCATCTATCACCTCGAGAGGGGATATGAGAGGTTGGTGGAGAAGCTGAGTGGTCTTGGCGCCCGGGTATGGAAGGAAGAGGAATAGGGCCTTGTATTTCTGCACCACCAGCTGTCACGGTATGCGGTTATGCGTGTGACTGAAGTATCGACCAAGGGGCCAAGCGTGAAACCAACGCATCTGAGGGGGAGAGGCGTATGAAAGACAACCCGATGACCAACGCGAGCTCATTCCTGAAAAAGAACAAAAGACGAGTCATTCTCATAGGTGTCCTTGCCGCTTTTTTCGTCGTGGTTGGTAGCGGCTATTTCCTGCAGCGGAGTAGAATGCAGGGGATAGAAAACGCTAAGGAGGTGACTCCTGAGTCAGTTGCATTACAGGTTCGCCAGGGTGTGGAAGGTGGCGCTCGGGAACAGGCTGCTGGCGAGTCTACCTCCTTCTTTCTCGAGCCATCGCCGAATCAATTACTGCAACAACTCACTTCCCTGGAAAACCTCAATGAGGGTGCGGTCGAGGGGAAGTATGTGGGGTTGCGGGTGTTGTGGCCAGCCTACTTTTTCACTCTTGAGGAGGGGCAAGGCAGTAAGCGCACCCTGGTGCTTGATGTCGACGAAAACGGTTTTGGGGTAATTCTTGAAAGTGAGGTTGATATTGCTGCGTATCCGCAGCTGACGACTCTTGAAGTGGGGAAGAAACTGTGGATTGGTGGGGAAATTCAGGCGGTTGACCGTACTGGCACCGGAACGGTTCTTCTAAAGGCAGAAAATCTCATTTTCGATGGTGATCCAGTGGTTTCTCAACGGAGAGCGGCAAAATAGGAAGCTTCTTTGCAACAGGCGGTTATTGCGGCAATGGCAGGGTTATGGTAAAAACCGCGCCGCCTTCTTTGCTCCTGCCAATGGTGATATTTCCCTGGTGTTCGGTGATGGTTTGCCGGACAATGGCCAACCCCAGCCCGGTACCCTCGGCCCGCGTGGTATAGAACGGTTCGAATACCTCTTCCCACTTTTCCTCAGCGATTCCTGGTCCGTTATCGTGGACACAGATCCTCATGACCTCTCCTTGGTCCTCGCTAAAATTTTCCCCGGCAGTGATGATAATCCGCTCCTGGTCGGTCGGGCAAAAGGCCAAGCCGTTCGTGATCAGATGGGTAAAGACGGTGAACATCTCTTTCTCGTCGGCCCAGAGATCAAGGTTCTTCTCGAAATCACAGCGTATTTCAGCAGATTTCGGCCAATCCGGATCGGCTCGGCAGACTTGCAGCACTTCATCGATGCAGTTATGTAGTGAAAACCAGGTGCAATTGGCGATTTCCGGACGGCTGAAACGGAGAAAATCACCAATGGTGCTGATCAGCCGATTCGCCTCCCGGAGGATGATGGTGGTCAATTGGTAATTGCTATAGCTCTGCGCACCGCCGGCAGAAAACTCGTGGGCGAGAACCTGGGCCGATCCGGAAATGGCGGTGAGCGGATTGCGGAAGTCGTGGGCGATGCTGGCGCTCATCATACCGATGGCGGCGAGCTTCTCCGCTTGCCTGACCTGCCGCTCGAGTTGTTCGATGGCGTTGATGTCCTTGAGGGTGATGATTTTGTGCGTTGGTTTCGGGGTGTTTTGATCTAAGGAAGCTGTCCCCATATTGATCACCGAGTAGCCGATGCGCACCTTTTCTCCCCCAACCTTGATAAAATCGCTGGTCAGGCGGGGATTGTCGTCGGCAAGACTAAGGGTGGGAAAATGGGTGTTGAGTTTTTCCCCAACAAGGGTCTCGGCATCGAGGCCGGTAATTTTGGCCACTGCATTGTTGGCAGAGGTGATGCGCCGTTTGTCGTCGATGGTGAGGATGCCGATGGAGATGTTGTCAAAGATTTGTTTGTAGAGGCTGGCGAGGTGATCGTAGCTCTTCAGGGAGTCGCTCAGGGCGCTTTCGGTTTTTCGCAGTCTCAGACCGAACAGGGCGCTCAGTATGGCGACCAGAAAAAAGGTCAAGCCTTGCACGGAAAAATGGTTGAAGAGGCGCATCGGGTTGACCGTTGACACCAAGAGAGAGTCGCGGAGATAGGCCGGGCAGTAACCGTAAGCCTCAAGCAGGAGAATCAGGCCGTACTGCAGGGTGGCTGCCGCCGCTGCCACCAGGCCACCCCTGCGCGGCAGGATAAGACCTCCGGCGATGATCGGAAAGAAGTAGACCGAGGTGTAAATCGATTGCGAGGACCCGGAAAAGAACACCAGCAGGCTGACAAAACCGGTGTCGAGAAGGGTTTGCGCAAGGCCGAATTGTCGTAGGTTGCCGCTGTAGACGAGCAGGAAAAAGGCGGAAAAGATGGTGACGAGAAATACCAGGAGCAATAGTAGAACGAACAGGTCGATCGGCACCAGAATGATGTCGAGCCGTGGGGAGCGAAAAATCAGGCTGACCGCCATCAGCAGGATGTAGAGCACCACCCGTAGCAACAACATCCACAGCAGTTGATGGCGGAGGATCTGATTGATACTGGAAGCCTGCAGGGCGCGGTTGATGATCTCGGCGAGGTTCACTGGTCAGCTCAAACCATATTTTTTAACTTTGTAACGAAGGGAGCGAAAGCTCAACTGGAGAAGCTCCGCAGCCCGCATCTTGGAATTATTGGTTTTCTGAAGAGCGTGGCTGATCAGGCGCTTTTCGAGATTGTCGATAATTTTTTCCAGACCAAGGTCGAAAAGCTCTTCTTCTCCGCTTGCGGCTTGAAACAGATTGACGTCATCGTCGTTGTCCGACCGAGGCGGTGCGGAAACTCCCTGACCGGAAAAGGTGAGACTTTCGGGCAGGATAATATTCGACGTGGCCAGGGCCACGCCACGTTCGATAATATTTTCCAATTCTCTGACATTGCCGGGAAAATGGTAGTTCATCAGCACCTGTAGGCCGTAAGAGGAAATTTCCTGTACCTCTTTGCCGAGCTGGCGGGAATATTTCTTCAGAAAATGGGCAACGAGGTGCGGTACGTCTTCCTTGCGCTCGCGCAAGGAAGGTACACGCATTGGCACCACCGCCAGGCGATAGAAGAGGTCTTCACGAAAGCGCCCTTCGCGGATCTCGGTTTCGAGTATTTTGTTGGTGGCGGCGATGATGCGCACACTTATTCGTTTGGCCTTGGTTCCGCCCACCGGTTTGATCTCACGCTCCTGAAGGACACGCAGCAGCTTGGTTTGGATAATCGTTGTCAATTCGCCTATTTCGTCGAGAAAGGCGGTGCCGCCGTCGGCTTCGTTGAAAAGACCGGGCTTGTCGCTGATAGCGCCGGTAAAGGATCCTTTGATGTGGCCGAAGAGCTCGCTCTCCATGAGATCCTCAGGAATGGCGCTGCAGGTGATCGGCACGAAGTTGCGCTCAGCAACCTTGCTGAGTCGATGAATGGCCTGGGCCACCAGCTCTTTGCCGGTGCCCGATTCTCCATAGATGAGAACATTGGCCGGGGTTGGCGCAACCCGCTGGATCATGTCAAAGATCTTGAGCATCTCGCGACTGCGCCCAATGATCTCGGGAAAGGCGTCGCCGAGGTCGTGCGAGGGGAGATAGGCTTGGGTCTTGCTTGTGGCCGAGGCGATGACGGCCTTGATCTCATCGAGGTTGAAAGGCTTGGTGATATAGTCATAGGCGCCGTTTTT